>JAEUJS010000117.1 GCA_016792935.1 Archangium sp.
CTACACGCCGAAGACTGGCGCCGTTCGCTGGCTCGACGCCGAAGAGCCGTCACCGGCTCCTGCACCTCGCAGCGGCCGCCGCTGAACCGCCGTTTCCTCGGCGCGCGGTGTAGCGTGCGAAAAATCAGTGATCGATTCGAAGCGCCTCTCGCTCTTCCGCGCTCTCCTCGAGGGAGCGCGACTCGGAGCTCAGTTTCCCGACGCGTCGAAGTGGAAGGCGCTGTGCGACGTGTTGTCGCGCGGTGGTCCGCGAGGGAAGGCGCTGCACGTGACGACCTCTCCGCGGTCGGGGCTGATCAGCGCGCGCTCATTGATGCATCTGCATCGCTTGCAGTTCGTGGCGCGTGAGTTCTTCAAGACCCATCGCGCGAAGCCGTCGAAGGGAGCGCGCGCCTTTACGATGGCGCTCGCGGCGGAGGAACTGCCTCCGGTGGCGCAGACCACGGCGCGGCTGATTTCGAGGACGGGCGAGGTGTTGCGATTGCAGATCGTTCACGAGCAGTTGGCGTCGACCGCGGTTCGGCTGACGATGGTGGTCGAGCAACGCGGGCGTGGTCTCGTGTCGGTTGGCAAGGATCAGCTGGCGACGCCGAGTGAAGAATTGAAGCGCGCGTTGTCGCTCTCGCACGACACGGCGACGACCGCGTGGTTCTCGCTCTCGCAGCCCGGCGTGTTCGAGGTGATCGAAGTGGTGCGCGGAGAGCTCGGGCCGTTCTTGCCGCTCGCGAAGAGTGACGATCGCTGCGCGCGCGCGCTGAGCACGTTGTGCGCGAACGACGAGGCGGGAATTCTGAGCGTCACGCTGCAGCGGCTGGCGGCAGATGTGGCGAAGTCGTCGTGCCGCGACCCGTGGGCCGATCAATTGAACGAGCCGCCAGGCCTCAAGCTCGCGCACGAGCGGCGGTTGTTCGTCACGTCAGGACTCGTCGACGCAGTGAAGGCGCTCGCTGGTTCGAAGGTGCTCGTCCGCGCCATTTGAGCGCCGAAGCGCTGAGACGACCCGGGTATAGATGGGTGATGCCGTAGCTTCGTGGGGCGCTCACGAGGTCCAATCGCGGCATGCGAAGACTCGTGTTTGCCTCGGCGTTGATCTGGGGCTGCTCGGCGCCTGGGCCCGTGACGGTGACCTCGCCCGACGGCGTCGTCTCGTTGGACATTCCGTCTGGCGCATTGCCTTCGGGCGTCGCGGCTCGAGACGTTCGCATCACGCCGGTGGCGCAGTCGCAGCTGAAGGTGCTGACCGTCAGCGCGGCCGATGTCGAAGCCGGGAATTTCAGCGCCGCCGATGAGCAGCCTGCGGTTCTCGCGTATCGACTCGAGCCCGCGGGGACGAAGTTCACCGTGCCGCTCGTCGCGAAGCTGCGCGTTCCGCGAGCGTTGGTCGCCGCCGGATACCAAGTGCGCTTGCTGTCGCTCGACGGTGAGCTCGAGTCGTTGGACCTCACAGCACACACCCGCATTGAGGAGTTCGTCGAGGTCGGGGTTTCGTTGAACCATTTCTCCGAGCTGAGCCTCTTCGGCCCACCGGCGGCTGGCGTGTCCGGTGGCGTCGTGGGCCCCACCGAGCCCGTGCCGGTCGGGTCCAGCTTCGTCGTTCGTGCGCGCGTGACTCGCAACACAGGGCGTGAGGCGGTCTTCTCCTGGGGGGCCGGTGTGTTCAAGGTGAGCCGGGTGCTGCCCGGAGCCTGGGATCTCGGCGGTCTGTTGATTTCCCCGCTGGGCGGCAGTGGCGCCGTCAGTCCGGCGAGCGTCAGCGCCCCGAGGCGCCAGCTCATCGATGATGTCGCCGAGGTCGAGTTCCCTCCGCAAACCTGCACCAAGGAAGGCTGGGTGAACATGCACTTCGAGACCCCCGCTCTGTGCTCCGTCGAGCTGACTCCGCTCGAGAAGAAGGACGGGCTCTTCGTGCGTGGCCGGCCCTACGCCGGTACGTGCCATGAGCAACTGGACCAGCACTTCTCCGTCGAGTGCGTGAGTGCGGCCATGCCTTCCGAGTGCACGGCCCTCGCAGGCGATTGGCTCGGGGCGACTTCACTCACGCCGCGAACGAACACGTGTGGAGCGACGCCATCGACCGGACAGCTGGCGCTCGAGCTCACCGGTGCGACGGCGCTGATTCGCAATGACGCGACCCAGCTCGTGACCACCGGCACCGGGAGGGAACTCACTCCCGGCACGTGCGAGATCTTCACGCAGAGCCTCACGGGCCTCGAGCGTTACGCGCTCTCGTGTTCCGTCAGCGCACTCACTTGCACGGGCTCACGCGAGTCGATGAACGCCGCGGGCTGCGAGACGACAGATGACGTCGCCTTGTCCCTGACGCGCTCGTCGGGAATGGGTGGCGGAGGTGGCGCGACTGGAGGCGGAGGCGGCGCGACCGGCGGAGGCAGTGCGACCGGCGGAGGCGTCGCGACAGGAGGCGGAACAACCGGTGGTGGGGGAGGAACCGGGGGTGGGGGAGGAACCGGGGGTGGTGCAGCAACCGGCGGTGGAGCAGCGACCGGCGGAGCAGGCGGAAACTTCGTTCAGCTGGTGCCGAACGCAGGACCTGCCTCAACCGAGCTCGCGGCTCGGCTCGGAGAGAATCATGCGGGCATGGTCCAGACGCGCCTGGTCGGCACGGCGCAGGTTCAATCGGGAAGCGTCGTGCTCTACGACAACACGAGCGGCGCGACGCGCATCGTCGGCGTGCTGGCGAGCTTCGATCCCGGGACCGCTGCTGGCGCCATCAGCAACAGCCGGCAGGCGACGACGGCCACGACCGGTGGTCCCCACGTCGAGAGTGGCGAGCGGTGGGCGCTGGTGACGCGAGTCGACACCGGCCAGCAGTTGTCGTTGCAGCGTTGGAACGTGAGCAGCGACGGCGGCATGAGCCCCGGTGTGCTCGCGGGCGCGTTCGAGGTGGTGGTGCTTGCCGACTACGACCCGCAGTTCACGGTGAGCGAGACGGCGCCGATGACGCTCTTCGAGAACCACGGTCCAGCCATCACCAACTTCGGTGTGCTCTTCATGACCATGAGCGCTGGCGGCGGCGACCCGACGATGCGCGTTCGCACCTGTCCCGATGGGTTCAACTGTGCGACGCCCGGAAGCGTCCGGCGAGTCACCTTGCCGGCGAGCTCGGGGCTGGGAGTGCCGCTGAACAACACCTTCACCACCTGGCCGTCCGATCTTGCTGGCACGGTCGTGCCGCTGACGGCGACCTTCACCATCGCCATCAGCGTGCCGGCCACTGGTCCGTTTCGCATCATCTGGAATCGGCTCTGAGCAGTCGAGGCTACGGCTTCACGTTCAGCGAAGTGGCCTGCCACACGCACCCCAGCGGCGACGATGACAGTCCATCGGCGATGCGCTGTGCGTTCGCGAACTGCTGCTCGGGTGTACCGGTCTGACGGCCGAGGGTGATGCTGGCCGTGCCTCCGTCGATGCGTGACCGAATGGTCGGCGCCGAGAGGATCTTTCCGTCGAGCACGATGGCGAGCTGGCGGCCGATCTCACTGCTGATGTTCGAGAGCTGCGCCGCGCCCTCGCTGTTGAAGTCGACCGTCACGTTCGGCTGATTCATGAAGTCACGCGAAACGCGCGCTTCGCGAATCGTGCTGCCGTCGAGCGCGGTCGAGGCTTCGAGCATCTTTGCGCTGCACCGCGTTCGCGTCTCTCGCTCGCGACACTCGATCGAGAGCTCGAAGCCCTCGGGCACCTCGACCGTGTTGAGCCAGGTGGCGAGCGATTCGGGCGTGGGGCCGGTGATTGCTTCTCCGTCGTAGTCACGTTCGACCGAGAGCCCGGCGGCCTGCCAATCGAACGTGCTCGGAGCGAGGAGTGACTGATCTCTCGCCACGAGCTGAAAGCGAAGGCGATAGCGAGGCGTCAGCGCTCCGATGAGGTCCTGCGGCGAGCCGACCTGGTTGAGCGTGAGCCGCAGCCGCCCCGGAGCGTCAGACCGCACCGTCGACTGCACGCGCGCACGTGCGAGTCGGCGCTCGAAGACCTTCACGTCGGCAGCGGTCAGCTCTGCAGTTGCGTTCGCGCAGGTCAGCTCGACGTCGAAGTTGCCGCTTCCCGCGAAGGGGCCGGGTGTCCGTGCTTCGCGTGCTCCCTCGACGATGGGCCAGACGAACAAGCCGATCGCTGGAAGCGGGAAGAGCAGGGCCGCGACGAGAAAGAGTGCACTCCCGCGCGACTGACTCGTCTTGCTCAGCGAGATCCACACGAGGATCGCGGCGGCGATGGTGAGCGGCACGCGCAAGAAGTCGGAGCTGCCCGCAGACGCAGCGATCGCCAGCGGGAAGAGCAGCGCTTCCCAGCGCGAGCGCAGTTGAAAGCGGAAGGGCGCTTGCACTGGCCACGCGCTCGGTTTCGCCCGCCACAACGCGAGGAGCCCGAGCGTCCACGGCAAGGTGTGCGCGAGTGGAGCGACGGCGATCTCTCCCATCTGCGCGAGGCGCCAGCCGGCTTGAAAGCGCTCGACGTCTTGCGTGATGGCGGACGCTCCGGCGAAGAGGATCGCTCCGAGAATTTCTCCGCGCCTGGTGACCCATTGCGCGAGGAACCAGAGGACTGCTCCGCCTCCGACCCAGGTGAGCACGGCGACGGCCTGGAAGCGCAGGCCGATGTCGTCGACGAGCACCGGCAGGTATTCCGCGTCGTACGAGGTGCGCCCGACTGAAGCGAGCCATCGCGCCTGCGTGAAGGCGGACACGGCGCACCACAGGAGAAAGACGACGGCTCCGATTCGTTCGCGACGCGCTTGCGCGGTTGGATCTGGCGAGCCGAACATCACGAGCGCGATGCTGACGACGAGCAGCGGCAGTAGCGCGACGCTGAAGAGCGAGACCGATTCTCCGAGCGTGCTCGACGGACCTCCGCTGTGTTTCAGCGCTTCGATCGCCATCGCATCAACGCCGGGGATGACGAGGTGCAGGCCGGCGAAGAGCGCGATCAGCGCAGTGACGCGGACGATCCAGACCATGGCGCGTTGTCGCTCAGCTGCGCCGTGCTTCGTACAAAAACCGGTTGAGAGTGGTTTCGAGACCGACTGGGGACTTCTTGATCCAGACTGCGGGTTTGCGACGACAGACGCGTGTGCGCAGTGCCGAGTTGATCCAGCCGCGCCGTTTTCGACTCTGTCATGGACTGACCGGAAGCTGCTCGAAGTCGCCCAGTGCACCTCGACTCGCGATCTCGTCGTTACCGACGACGGAGGCCTCGACCCTCCTGGCGAGCGGCGGCTCGTGGACTTCTTGCGTTCGCAACTCGCGGACGCGAAGGCGGGTGTGCTCGTCCTTCGCCTGCCGCTTGTTTCGTTCGGAGGCGGCGTAGAGCGTGCAACTGCGTGGTCTGATTCTGCATTCATCGTGGAGATGGTGAGGTGAGCCGTGGATCGTGATCAGCAACTCGAGAGCCTGGTGGTCGCCGCGCGGGGCAGTCGTCTGCGCATGCTCGCCTTGATCGAACAGGTCGCCTCCTGGGGCCCCGATGCGTTCGCTGCGCTCGAGCGGCGAATTGGGCGCGCCGACTTCGAGACGCAGGAGTCCGCCAGTGCGCTGCTATCCGCGTACTGGAGAGTCGGGACTCACGATCCAACTCGCACGACGCGCTTCATCGCCGAACAGCCGCGCGCCGTGCGACTGCTCGCGCTCGAGGAACCTGACCGCAAGCTCGCTTCGCTCGGCGCGTTCGCTGAGGCGTGTGTCGGATCGCCGAACGAGAAAAAAGCCGAGCTCGCTCGGCAAGTCGTGGTGTGGCGACTCGATCGACAGCGCGCGTCGTCACTCGGTGGAGCGCACGCCGTCGTCGATGCAGTGCTGATCGGCGACTACGTCCCGAAAGGCACGTGTTTCGTCGGCCGGGAAGGAACAGCCGAGATCGTTGCCTTTGGTGCGGCTGCATTCGATCCGCTCGAACACGCGCTCGAGAAGATCGCCGTTGGCGGGAGTTCGGCCTACCAATGCGACCCGATCGTTCTCGCCTACTGGTTGGTTTCGGTTCACGACCCGCACCGTGCGCTCGAATTCCTCGCGCGTCAGCCCTTCTTCCTTCGCTCGTTAGCGCTCGACGAGGGGCCGATCGCCTTCGTCAAGAAGAACTCAGGCTTCTTCATCGGCATGCACGCGCACTTCGAGGCGTTCGTTGCATCGATGCGGGTGTTCGTCAGAGCCCGCTGCTCCCTTTGCCGCTCGGAAGTCGATTGGAGCGTGGGGCAGCACGTCAGCGAGAGCGGCCTCGTGTGGTGGCGCTCACTCGACTGCGCGTGTGGCGCGAAGCAGGAAGAAGATGGTGTCGGACTTCCGCCGGAGGAGATTCGATCGGCGATCTTGCGCGCACAGGGCGTGTTCAACGTCGTCGTGCGCCCGGAAAACCACGTCCTCGCGTTGGCAAAGCTGCGTCAATCCTGGGGTTGGTCGATCGAAGAAGCCGCGCGCCGAATCCGAGGTGAGCGATCGGTGTGGGCTGGAACTGAGCTCGAGTGCTGGTGGATCTCGAATGAGCTGAACGGCGCAGCCCTGGGCGCTCGGGTGGAGCCCAGTTGACGCGGAACGGAACCTCGATGAACACCGACCCCTGGCTCATTCCCCTGCTGGCGAAGCTCCGCACTCGACCAGCCATGTACCTTGGTGACCGCACAGTGCAGGCACTTGGCAGCTACGTTTATGCCTTCGCGAATGGACGAGACAGCTTGCTCGCCGGAAGTAGCGACTCGGACTTGGACATACTGCGCAAATTCGCCCGCTGGCTTGCGCGCACCGAAACTGAGGCTGAACTCAAGCGCTGGATTCATCTCGTTCGGGAACGAGCCGAAGCGAGCCATCGGGAAGACGAGAGTGTCCTGGTTTTCTTTGAGTTGTTCTCAGCGTTCCACAAGGCGCATTTTGCGAAGGACTTCCCCTCACCCTAACCCTCTCCCGCAGGGGCGGGAGAGGGATCCTCGCGCTGGTTTTCCTCACTCCTGACCGACTTCGTCAGCATGATTGGCGCGTGGCCAAACGAAGCGGGGGCATCGTCGATGAGCTCGTTCACCAATTCACCGACCCGTTCGCGTTCTACCGAGAGCTGATTCAGAACAGCATCGACGCCGGCTCGACGCGCATCGAGGTCTCGCTCCGCTACACGCCCGGAAATCCCAAAGGGCTCGCGCTCATCAGCGTCGCTGACTGGGGCGAGGGCATGAACCGCGAGGTCATCGAGAACTATCTCGTCACCAAGTTCCGCAGCACCAAGGAGAACGACCTCACCAAGATCGGAAAGTTCGGCATCGGCTTCGTCTCGATCTTCGCGTGCGCTCCCGACCTCATCACCGTCGACACCTCGCGCGATGGCGAGTCGTGGCGCGTGCTCTTCAAGACCGACACCACGTGGGAATTGCTCCGCCTCGACGAGCCGCTCGAAGGCACGCGCATCACGCTGCACAAGGAACTCTCTGGCTCCGAGTACGAGGAGTTCGTCACCAGGTCGCGTGAGTCGCTCAGCCGCTGGTGCAAACACTCGGATGCGGACGTCGTGTTCACCGCCGGACGCTCTGATGGCTCGCCGCCTCCGCCCGCGCAGCCGGTGAAGGAGCCGCTCGCCGTCGACGCTCCGTTTCAGGTCGAACACCAGGAAGAGGGCACGCACATCATCGCCGGGCCTTCGCGCACCGAGCCGCCGGTCACCGGCATGTACAACCGCGGGCTCACGCTCCTCGAGACGAAGGAACTCCTCGTCCCCGGAGTCACGCTCAAGATCGTCTCGCGCTACCTCGAGCACACGCTCACGCGTGATGACGTGCGACGCGACAAGCACTTCTCTCGCGCGATGGAACTCGCCGCCACGCTCGTCGACGAGAAGCTCATTCCTCGCGTGTCGGCCGAGCTGAAGACTGCCTGCGAACGGAAGGATGGCTCCAAAGATGCCAGCACGCTCTTCGAGTTCGCTCGCGCGCGGCTGAAGCCGAAGGACTTGTGGTGGCGCCTCACCGGCGGTGGAGCGATTTCGCACGATGATCTGCTCGCACACGTGAAGCGCGAAGGCTTCGCGACGATCTCCGAAAAGCGTTCTCCGCTCGTCGAACGTCTGCTCGATGCGAAGTGGCCGGTGCTCGAGCTCACTCCAGGGACTGAAGCGTCGAATGAGGCGCTCGCGTTGCTCAAGACGAAGCGTGCGGTCGAGGCCGATACGTTCTTCACGTACGCAGCTCCGCCTGAGCGGCCGACGAGCAAGCCCTTCGCGAGTGCGTTGCTCGAACTGCTCAAAGATGCGGGCGCGGGAATCGAGGAGGTTGAGGTCTCGACGTTGCGCGGTGCTGAAGCCGAGGAGGAATGGGCGCTGCTCGATGCGCTGTCTCGGCCGGTGACGCTCGAACGTGCTCGGAGTTCTCCGTTCGTTCGTGGGTGTCCGAAGGTGCTGCTGCTCAATGATGGACACGAGGCGGT
>JAEUJS010000470.1 GCA_016792935.1 Archangium sp.
GTGCTTTGGCTGAGCTCGCTGCGAAGCGGAAGGATTACGACTCAGCGTGGCTCGCGGCGCAGGTGAGCAGCGGGCTGATTGGAGATCCCGGGGTTGGTGAAAAAGAGATCCTCACCAAGCTCACTCCGTACGCGAAGAAGCGTGAGGTCGCGCAGCGGCAGTTGACCGATCGTCTGTGGACCGAACATCTCTTCCACCCGAAGGTGCGCGGACCGCTCGCCGATCTGCTCGCGATCTTGTTCGAGCAGGCGGGTACCCTCTACAAGGAAGACTTCACGCGGTACGGCGTGGTGCCCAAGAAGCACTACATCGACGTCGCGGGCGCGCAGGAGTACCAGATTCACCACTACCGCTACGTCTCGCGGATCCTCGGCATGGATCAGGTCGGCGTGTTCTCGCCGTTCCTCGTCACCACGCGCGAGCGAATGGCGAAGCGCACCACCGAGCCCGCTCCTGATCCGATGATCGGCATCGAGATCTGCCACACCGACCCGGTGGCGTTGAAGTTCGGCGGCAAGTTCTTCAGCGAGACCGGTCAGCGCGAGGTCTATTACCTGCTCGGTCGCACCATGACGTTCCTGCGGCCGGAGCTCGCGTTGACGCAGCGGCTGTCTGCGGAGCGTCTCGAGTCGGTGTTGCAGGCCGCGATCAGTCTCTCCGTCGATCGCTTCCGGTTCACGGCGGATCTGCGGCTCATCGACACCGAGCGCAAACGCCTCGAGCAGCACCTCACTCCGCAGGCGCGTGATGCCCTGGCGCGCGTGACGAAGGAGTACGTGAAGGTCGCGACGCCGACGGACTTGCGGAACTTCCTCGAGGGCGCCGAGCTGACCGCGACGCGTACGGGTGCGTTCGTCGCCGGCGAGATCGAGCCGGTCAAGCGCATGGTGATGGCCGAGACGGGCGCGAACTTCCGCGTGCAGCCGCGATCCAAGATCCGCGACCTGCTGGTGTTCGCGCTGGGAGATGATCTCCACGCACTTCGGGTGGCGGTCGGCACCAACGTCGAAGTTCAGATCCGCAAGTAACTGTTGGTGATCGTTCGGGATTCACAACAGCGGCAGATGTGGGAGGAACCGCCCTCCCCACTGCGGCGTCGTTGTCTTGACCCTTCGGATCACCAAACCTAAACTTTTCCAAGAGTTACGCCACTTTCGGCAGCAGCACGCTGCTGAGTTGTTTTGCCCGGGAACCCCATGCGCTTCGTCTGTGAGAGCTGCCGCGCGCAGTACATGATCAATGACGAGAAGGTCGGACCGAAGGGAGTCAAGGTCCGCTGCCGCAAGTGCGGCTACGTCATTCTCGTCAAGCGCGCTGATGCCGCGAAGAACGGCCCTGTCGCGATGTCGAATGATCCTGACGACGCGCTCGCGACGCAGGTGATGCAGACGCCGCTTGCTCCGGCGGAAGCGACGCTCAGCAACGATGACACGCAAGCGACGGAGATGACGAACCCGGGCACCAACGGCAGCAGCACCAACACGACGGCTCCTGCGCTGCAGGGTGTGCCCGAGAAGAACGGCGACGCGAAGCCTGGCGACAGCTTCTTCGGAGCGGATGAAGACGAGATCGGTGCGGTCTTCGATCAGGTGCTGAAGACGGGCGGTGCGAAGGACGAGAACGGAGCTCCCGCGGCGAACGGCGATGATCGCCAGAGCACGCGCGTGATCGACGCGGAGACGGTGCGCAAGCTCGCCGAAGAATCCGGCGTCGTCGAGAAGGCCGCTGAGCCTGCCGCGAAGGTCGAAGAGGCGCCGACGACCGATTGGTACGTCGCGATCAACGAGAAGCAGACCGGCCCGCTCACGCTCGACAAGATCAAGGAGCACTGGGACAAGGGCGAGATCAGCCCCGATTCGCTGTGTTGGCGCGCGGGCTTCGACGACTGGATTCCGGTGAGCGAGGTGAAGATGCTCACCGCGGTGCTGGCTCCCAAGCCGCCCAAGCCCATCGTGGTCGCTCCGGCGGCCACCATCACGCAGAGCACTCCGGCGCTGGTCTCGATGCCCGTGCAGTCCGCGTTCTCGTCGGGCGGCATGATGCAGACGATGCAGAGCGAGGTGCAGGTGCCGATGTCGGCGGTCTCTGCTTCGGGCATCGCGGATCGTGAAGAGAGCGGCTCGTGGAAGCCGTCGGCTGGTCTCGCGCTCGCGTCGCTGGTGAAGGACGAGATGGAGGCGCAGAGCAAGCCGCCGCCGAAGGCGCCGCCGGTCGTGATGGACGAGGCCCCGATGGGCAAGGGCCTGCTCGATCTGCCGTCTGCTGAGGAGAAGGCGACCAACTCCGCGGTGGTTTTGCCGAGCACGCTCGAGGCGCGTTCGCCTCCGCGTTCGTCGCCCTCGCAGCCGCCGGTGAATCCGTATCTGGCGAATCAGGGCGCGACGTATTCGTCGCCGGCCGTCACGCAGTACCGCCCGCCGAACAATCGCAATCTGATGATCGGTGTCGCTGCGGGTGGTGGCGTGCTGCTGCTCGTGTTGATCGGCCTGGTGGTGTGGCTGGCCGTGCGTGACCCGGTCGTCATTCAGCAGCCCGTGGTGCAGAACAACCCGCCGGTCGTGAACAACCCGCCGGTCGCAGTGAACAACCCTCCAGTCGCGAACACCAACCCGCCCGTCGCAAATACCAACCCGCCGACGACGAACGGGAATCCTCCGCCGGTTGCGAATGCGAACGGAACGAATCCACCGGCGCCCAATACGAATCCGCCGGTGAACAACGGAAATCCGCCGGTCGCGAACACCAACCCGCCCGTTGCGGCGAACAACCCGCCGGTCGCGAACAACAACCCGCCTGGTCCGGTCGCGCCGAAGAACCCAAACAAGACGAACAACAACACCACGCGTAACCAGAACAAGACGGAGAAGGATCCGGACGCGGAGCCGAAGAACACCAAGCCGCCGAAGGAGACCAAGACGGACGAGGGCGGCGA
>JAEUJS010000519.1 GCA_016792935.1 Archangium sp.
CGCTCACTTCTGCAGGGCGAGCGCGATCAACGCCTGGGTCACCGCCGTCGGCCGGTGCTCCGGAAAGCCAGGCAACCCTTCCATCACCGACTCGGCGTGATCCATGTTGGTCACCTTCACCACGCGCGAGCCGGGAATCGCCGCGTCCTCGGGCGCAACGAGCCCATCGCTCTTCACGCCGTAGCGATCGCGCAGGTACGCACCGGTCGCATCGACCAGCGACTTCTTCGACTCGCGCGACGTCGCCAGCGACACGGTCGGCACGTCACTCGGGTACGGGTACTTCGCGATGAACGCCTTGCGCGTCTCGTACGAGAGATCGGTCAGCGCGCGCATGTCGCCCTTCATCACCGCGCCGATGACGGACTTCACCAACGGAGCCAGCTCCGGACACGTCTTGATGTCGCTCGCGATCGGCGTGCCTCCATACGGCGCCTGCATCGCCACCACCGCGCGCACGTGCGGCTTCAGTTCCGGGTACATCGCGATCGCCGCCGTGATGTCGACGCCGCCCTTGCTCTGCCCAACCAGCACCACCTGCTTGCCGTCCTTCGACGCTTCCATGATCGCGTCGCGGATCTGCCTGGCGTTCACCTCGACGCTCTGACCCGTATCGATGCCGACCTTCTTCGTCTCGAGCCCCCTGGCCTGCAGCGCCTTCTCGTTGCTGCTCATGTACCCGGGGTACTGGTTGGTGAAGAGCCCGCCGACCAGCAGGTAGCGGTGGTTCTTCGCCTCGGCAGGAAGCTGCAGCGTGCCCGCCTTCGCCGCCGCGTAGGTGGTGTTGAAGTCGGCCGTCGCGTCCTTCGTCGGAGGCGGCTGCTTGTTGAGCCACCCGACGTTCTGGCCGCTCCGGGTGCCGCTCCAGTTCCGGAGGTGCGATTTGCCGAACGTTTCCTGCGCGTGCTGCACCTGTCGCTGTGCCTCGCGCGCGACCCAGCCGACGACCTTCTTCTCGGCTTGCACGACCTGCTGCGCCGGCTTCTCGACTGCTTGTTTGACGACGTTCAGCGCCTTGGTCAGCGACTGCCCGATCTTCGCCATAGGCGGCGGAAGCTAGCTCACTGCACGCCCACCACGTCACCGGCTTCGGTGAGATCGAGGTTGTACGCCGCCGGCACCTTCGGGAGCCCGGGCATGGTCAGGATTTCTCCCGTCAACGCGAGCAGGAAGCCCGCTCCAGCCGAGACGCGCACGTGGCGCACGGTCACCGTGAAGTCCGTCGGGGCGTTGGCCTTCGCCGGATCATCGCTCAGCGAGAGATGCGTCTTCGCCATGCACACCGGCAAATCGCCCAGCCCCCACGAGCGGAGCCGCTCGAGGTTCTTCTGCGCGTCGTGCGAGAGCTCGGCCCCCTTCGCTCCGTAGACCTTGCGCGCGATGGCGCTGACCTTGTTCTCGAACGAATCGCTCAGCTCGTAGGTGAACCTCGGAGCCGGCGTCGGCTTCTCGAGCGCCGCCTGCACGAGCGCCGCGACCGCCTCGCTGCCTTTCCCGCCCTCGAGGAAGCCTGAATTGCGCGCCACCGCCACGCCTTCCGCCTTCGCCAGCTTCTCGACGAGCTGCAGCTCTTCGTCGGTGTCCTGCTTGAAGACGTTGAGCGACAGCACGGGCTCGAGCCCGAAGCCGCGGATCGACGCGATGTGCCGCTTCACGTTCGCGAAGCCGCGCTCGATCGACGCGAGCCCCGCTTCGTCTCCACCATGCGCCCGCATCGCGCGCGCCGTGACGACGAGCACCACCGCGCTCGGCCACAAGCCCGCCATGCGGCACTTGAGATCGAGGAACTTCTCTCCGCCGAGATCGAACGCGAAGCCGGCTTCGGTGACGACCACGTCTCCGAGGGCGAGGGCGGCGCGCGTCGCCATCACCGAGTTGCAGCCATGCGCGATGTTCGCGAACGGGCCGCCGTGCACGATCGCGGGAACGCCCTCGGTGGTCTGCGCGAGATTGGGCAGCAACGCGTCGCTCAGCAGCGCCGCCATCGAGCCGACCGCGTTGAGATCGCCCGCGGTGATGGGCTTGTTCTGCGGATCGGTGCCGACGATCAACCGCGCCAGGCGGGCCTTCAGATCTTTCACGCCGTCCGAAAGACACAGCGTCGCCATGATCTCGCTCGCCGCCGTGATGTCGAAGCCGTCTTCACGCGGAACGCCGCTCGCAGGTCCGCCCAGGCCGATCACCGTGTTGCGCAGGAAGCGATCGTTCATGTCGATGCAGCGCTTCCACGTCACCTGCTTGAACTTCTTTTGATCAAAGTTGATCGCGTTGTCGATCAACGCCGCGAGCAGATTGTTGGCCGCGGTGATGGCGTGGAGATCTCCGGTGCAGTGCAGGTTGATGCGCGCGCTGGGCTCGAGCTGGGCCTGACCGCCGCCCGTGCCTCCGCCCTTCGCTCCGAAGACGGGGCCGAGCGACGGTTCACGCAGCGCAGCGACGGCGTTCACCCCACGACGCGCGAGCCCCTGCACGAGCCCGATCGAGGTGGTCGTCTTTCCCTCTCCATACTTCGTGGGAGTCATCGCGGTGACGAGCACCAGCTTACCCTTCGACCCCTTCTCACGGAGCCGATGCAGCGTCGGCCAGCTCAACTTCGCGAGCGGGCCGTACTGCACGATGTCGTCAGCGCTGAGACTGAGCTTTTTCGCCACGTCGGTGATGGGGAGCATGGCCGCGCGATCTAGCATCACGTTCCGATGGTCGAGGCCGAGTATCAGCTCACGCGCTGCGAGAACGTGTGGACCATGAGCGTGCCGCTGTGGACGGTGATGCCGCTCTCACGCGAGCGCACGTTCTTGTACGGCATCGTTCCGGAGTGTGACGTCGTCGGTCGCGTCGAAGGGCAGGGCGGACGGAAGAACCACACCATCAGTTACGATCTGCCCGAGAGTCATGGCCCGTATTCGATGAAGTGGGTGCCGCGCGGAGGCGCGTGGGTGATGCAGCATCTCGGGCATTCGCTGCCGATTCAGGTGAACGGTGTCGGTCGCATGAGCTCGGAGCCGCATCGGCTCGTCACCGGAGACGTCATCAGACCCGGTCCCGGCATCGAGTTCACGTTCTCGCTCACGACTGAACTCGCACCGATCCTCGCGCTGTTGGCCCGGGAAGGCCGCACCGTGATCGACCGCGTCGAGCCGCTCATCGACCACACCATCGAGTTGTTCGGTTGCGATTCCTTCCAGGCGCGGCGGATCATCGATGCCGCGCTCGCTCGAAGGCGTGGCCTCCCACCGCCACCTCGTTAAAGTCGCCAGCCTGTGTTGACCACCGTGTTGGTGATGTTGGCTGCCGCGCCTGCGCCGATCCGCCTGGCCGCTCCGGACTGGACGACGGTGAACATGAACGCCGATCTCGGCTCGTTCTACGCCGGGGAATTCGCGCGCGCGCTTCGGGCCGAAGGGCTCGAGGTCATCACCGCGAAGGACATTCAGACGCTGCTGGGCGTCGATCGCCAACGCCAGTTGCTCGGCTGCACCGAGAGCTCGTGCATCGCGGAGCTCGGCTCGGCCCTCGGGTGTGAGCGCGTGTTGAACGGTCAGCTCGCGCAGCTCGACGACACGTTTCGCGGCACGCTGCGGGTGATCTCGTCGCTCAGCGGGCTGGTGCTCGCGGAAGAGCCAGTCGAAGCGAAGGGCCAGAAGGCGTTGGTGAGCGCGCTCGAGAAAGCGGCGCGGCGCATGGCGAAGAAGTTGAAGCCGCCGCCTCCTCCTCCCAACCTGACGTGGGTTCCGGTCGTCGTGGGTGGCACCGCCGTCACCGTCGCCGGAGCGGTCTTCTTCGGCGCCGCGGCTTCCAACGCCTCGAAGATCTCGGCGCAAAGCGACGAGCGAGTGGCGGTCAGGCTCGCAGACGAAGGCAAGGCCTTCGAGACCACCGCGTGGATCATGGCGGGTGTCGGCGCCGCCGCGATCGCCACCGGCGTGGTGATGGCGGTGACGGGCTTCCCGCCCCCGAAGGTGAGTCCGACGGTGAGCGTGACGTCGAATGGAGCGAGCGTGGGCGTGAGCGGAGTCTTTCCATGAAGCGCGTGCTGGCGACCTGCGCGCTCGTCGCGTTCAGTGGCTGCTTCAAGTTCGACGAGAAGCTGGCCGCGTGCCGCACTGACGCCGGCACGTGGATTTGCGGCGACGCCGGCGTCGATGGCGGCAGTCTGGGCTCGGGCTTGATGTGCTTCAGCGACGGCGGGTGGTGTTGGGAGCACCCTCGTCCGGCGGGTGGGCGCTTCTTGTCGGCATTCGCCCGCGCGCCCAACGACGTGTGGTTCGGGACGGAGCACGGGCTGGTGCTGCAGTTCGATGGTGCGGGCTTCCGCGCTGTGTCTTTCCTCGGGGTCTTCCGCTCTGTCCGCGCGCTCTGTGGGCGCGCGAACCAGCCAGCCATCTATGCCGGTGTCGATCTGCAGAACTCCGACCCCGGGCCCCGTCTCTTCGCGCTCGATGGTACGGGGTTGACTGAGATTGCCATGTCCGACGACGAGGTCTCGGGTCTCGACTGCGCGGCCGATCGAGTCTGGGCCGCACACACCGGCGGGTTGTGGAGTGTCGATTGGGGGGCGACCGTGGTGACCGCTCGGTACGCGTTGCCGCAGCCCATGGACGAGTCGGTGGTCGGCGTGGTCTCGACCGGCCAGGGCAGCGCGCTCACCCTGACGCGGCCTGCTTTCGGCGCGCCCGCGGTGGCCAACGTGCGAGATCAAGATGGCGTCATCCAGTCAGCTTTTGCGCCCGATGCTTCCCAGGCGCTCAACTTCACGGCGGTCGACATCTGGCAGCTCTTCGACGGTGGCGCTCAGCTCGCGGTGAATGGCGCCACGCAGGGTGTGGTGTGGCAGCGCGAGGGCAGCGGCTGGGTCGAGGTCTACCCGAATTCGACGGGCCCCGAGCCGCTGCTGGTCGCCGGCGCACCGTGGAGAAACGGTGCGCTCGCCATTGCGCTGGGGGGCGTCATCGTCGAGCTCGAGAATGGACGCGCGACGGAACGGGTCTACCCGTCGCAGACCAGCGAACATCGCGCCGTCACCGCGCTGCCCACGGGTGAAGCCTGGGTGACGAGCGACGTCGGGTGTGTCTCGTCGCGCGCGCCAGACGGCGGGTGGACCTCGTTGGTCGACTGCGCGCGCTTCGTGGATTTCTCGATTGGGAACGAGATCATCGCCGCGACCGACGACAGCATCTACGTGCGCGGGCCCACGGGCTGGGTGGTCGATCGTGGCGGCTATTCGGGCGTCTACGGAGTGTGGACCAACCCCGACGGTGGTGGTCGCGCCGTGCTCAGCGACGACGCGCTCGAGTACCGTCGCGCCCAGCTGCCAGCGGCGATCGCGAACGGCCGCTCGCTCACGGTGCTCGACGAAACACGCGCCGTGGTGGTGTTTGACGACGGGTCGATCCTGGACACCAACCTGACGACGGGCGCCAACGGCAGCACGGCGCAACTCGATCGAGGGGCGCGCGTCGTGGTCGATCGCACCACGCGCACGTTCTGGGCGCGTTCGCAGACCGACGCCAACAACGTGGCGACCTCGCGGCTGTGGCGCTCAGACAGCGCCGGGGCCTGGGCAGAGGTCGATGCCGGTGCAGGCACGGTGCCTCTCGACGTGGCGGTCGGTTTCGGCCGCACGTGGATCGTCGCGCTCGACGGAGTGTACTTTCTCGACAGCGATGGATCGTGGGTGCGCATCTTCAGATCGAACGTCGCGTTCTCGCGCGCCATCGTGATCGACGAGACCCGCGCCTACGCGAGCACGTATGGGGGCCCCGCCTTCGTGATCGACAGCACCAGCCGCACCGCGACCGAGTTCGACTTCGTGCCGTTCGACCCTGCACGGGTCGAAGTGGTGGGCGGCGAGATCTGGGTTCTCGGAGCGACGGAAGGCTTGATTCGCCGCGCGGTACCGCCGCGGTGACGATTCACTTGATCTGAATCGACCAGCTGCGACGCGAGCCATCTTTCATCCATGCGAAGAGCGTCGTGGTGCCCGCGGCGACACCGTCGATGCGCACCCGTTCATCGCCGGCGATCTTCACGTCTGCCACCGAGGGATCTCCGATCGCGACGCGCGTCAGGCCTGGCACGTGAAACTCAGCGAGGTCTTTGGGCCGCAGCGTGATCACGTCTGGCACCGCCGCAGGGTCGACCGCCTTCTCGACGACGATCTTCACGTCTTCCGAGGTCTTGCCGTCAGACACCTCGAGCAGACAGCTCCCCCGCGCGCGAGCGACGATCTCGAGTGACGTGCCCACCTGCTTGATCGACGCCACGTTCGTGCACGGCCGATGGCTGTTCTCGCGCAGCGAGGTGATGGCAGGGAACTTCATCGACGCCGTGGCCCCCGCGGACAACACCACCGAGCGAATCGGGACGTCAGCGCTCGCGACCTGCAGGTTGACCTTGTGGCGCGCGCCGTCGGCCGTCCACACGAGGAGCGTCGTGCGCCCAGCAGCGCCGCCCACGAGCAGCACCTCGCCGTCACCGATGGTCTTCACATCGACGATCGCCGGGTCGCCCACCGCGATGCGTTGCAGCCCGGGAAACTGCAGCACCTTCTGCTCGCCCACCGAGAGCTGCGTGGCGGCCTCGTCGTTGGCCACGTCGCCGCCCACTTCGAGCGTCAGCGCGCGACGCGAGCCGTCGTTCGTCCACACCAGCAGCGTCGTCTTTCCCGCACTCGCGCCGATCGCGACGAGCTCGTCGGAACCCACGGTCTTCACGTCGGCGATTGACGGGTCTCCCACCGCGATGCGCCGCAGGCCCGGGAAGCGCAACGTGGTCGCCTGACCGACACCCAGACGCGTCACGTCTCCCGCACCCTCTGCTGTGGCGGCGCTCACCTTGACCACGGTCGACGCCGGCTCGCCGTCGCGCGTCCACACCAGCAGCGTCGTGCTGCCCGCACTCGCGCCGATGAGGACCACCTGATCGTCGCCGATGGTGTTCACGTCGACGATGGCGGGATCTCCGACGGCCACCCGCACGAGGTTCGGCACCGTCAGCACCTGCTGATGGCCGACCTGCAACGCGGTGGTCTGCGGCAGCTCGAGCTGCGCCTCGACGCGCACCTGGTGCTGGTACGTCGAGCCGTTGGTGTTGGTGATCGTCAGCGTCGCTTTGCCGACCTCGAGTCCGTCGAAGAGCAGCATCGTGCCGTTCTGCTCGACCTTCACCAGGTGCGCGTGATCGATGCTCACGCTGCTGAGGCCGGGCGCCGAGATCGCCTTGCGAGCACCACGCGCGAGCACGATCACGCCCGAGTTCGCGAGCGGATCGGTGCCGGCCGCTGCGGCGACCTCCGCCGGTGTTCTCGCGTTGGTCCTCACGAACACGCCCGCGCCGATCAACGCCAGCGAGAGCACCGCGGCGCCGAGTCTGAGCTCCCGTCGCCGGCTCCAGGGGCCATGCTCGGCCGCCCGCGGCGCGATCACCTTCGGAGCGTCGAAGCGCAGCACCGTGAGCAACGCGTGCATGTCGGGGAAGCGCTCGTTCGGCCGCGGGTTCAACCCACGCGCGATCGCCGCCCACACGTGTGCCGGCACCAGCCCATCACGAGGCGGAGGCGGCATGCCTCCCTCGACCCGCGCCCGCAGCTCTTCGAGCGTGTCGGCAGGGAAGGGGCGTTGACCGACGAGCGCTTCATAGAGGCACACGCAGAAGCCGTATTGATCGCTGCGGTGATCGGCCGGCCTCCCGCGCAGCTGCTCGGGCGACATGTACGCCGGCGTTCCCAACAACGTGCCGGTGTGGGTGACCCGCATCGCGTGGTGCGCCACCGCCAACGCCCGCGGCAGCTCTTCCTGCGCCACCAGCTCAGGCCGCGCGAGACCGAAGTCACCGACGCGCGGGCGACCGTCTTTCCCGATGAGTACGTTCTCGGGCTTGAAGTCGCGGTGCACGACTCCGGCCGCGTGTGCGGCGGCGAGGCCTTCACCCGCGTCACAGAACATCGCGAGCAGCTCCTTCCACGAGTGGGGCTGCTTCATCCACTCGCGCAGGGTGCCGCCCTCGAGCAGCTCCATCGCCATGAAGACGCGCTCGCCGGCCTCGCCGATGTCGAACACGTTCACCACATTGGGGTGCGCCAGTGTCGCCATCGCTTGCGCTTCGCGACGCAGACGCACGCTCCCGCCCTCGGCGGCGAACGCAGGGCGCATCAACTTCAAGGCCACGCGTCGATTCAATTGCGGATCGCGTGCGACGTAGAGCACGCCCATGCCGCCGGCGCCGATCAGCCGCTCGATCTCGTAGCGGCCGAGCTTCTCTCCAGCGCGAAGAACCCCGAACTCGTGCTTCGTCGTCGGCGCGGAACCGTTGCTCACCACCGCGACGAGTTGGCGACAGGCGGTGCAACCATCGAGGTGCTTCTCGAGCGCCTCGAGCTCAGGGGCGGGGAGTGTGCCGGCAGCCAGCGCCGAGAGACGATCATCCGAAGGGCAGTCATTCATGGTGTTGGGACGACACAGGCACTCATGAAAGGTTGCATCGACAGCGAGATCAATCGGTTGGGGGCTCGAGGATCTGCACCAGGCTCTGCGCGAGCTGACTCTTCAAGGCGTGAATGAGGCTCTCGAGCTCCGCCGTTCCGAGGGCGAGATCTTCAGCCAGCGCCGCGCGGGTGCGCTCGAGGAGCTGTTCGTTGGCCCGCGTGATCCACCGCGACACGGTCGACTTGTCGCAGCCGTACATCGTCGCGATGCGCGCCAGCGGAACACCATCGAGCGCGTTCAACTTGAGCGCGGTGCGATCGCGAACGTCGAGGCTGGCGACGGCCTTTTGAAACGCCGTGCGAAACGCGTCTTGATGCGCGCCCTTCAAGATCGCCAGCTCTGGACCGGGAGCGGCGAAGGGCAGGGCGTCGAGCTCGCTGGTCTCCGCACGCGCGTCGCGCTTCTCGGGTCGCAACAGATTGAGCGCGATACGTCCCGCAGCAGTGCGCAGCCAGGCGATCAACGGACCCTGACCGGAATAGTCGCCGATGCTCCGCGGCGTGACGAAGAGCCGCTCGCGAAGCACCTGCTTGACCTCATCGAGAAACACCGGAGAGGCATCGATCTTCGCCACCACCGCGTCGATCTTCGGCAACACCTCGCGCTCGAACCGAGCCATCGCCAGCGCATCACCGGCGGCCAATTTCCGCGCGAGCTCGAGATCGTCGGCGAAGCCCGTCACTCGAACGCCAGCGCGCGCTCGAAGTCGGACGGGTTGCTCGCCGCTTCTTTCGCCACCTCGACGGTGATCTGCCCCGCGCGCAGCAGCTGCACGAGGTGTTGGTCGAAGCTCTGCGTGCCGAGGATGTCGTGGCTGCGCTCGAGGAAATCTTTGATCTCGTGGGTGCGCGTGGGGTCCTTGATGAATTCCACCACCGAGATGTTCGAGACCATGATCTCCGCCGCGACGACGCGGCCCTTGCCGCTCGCGTGCGGGAGCAGCCGCTGCGAGATCGACGCCTTGATGTTCTCGGAGAGCCGGTTGCGCACACCGGTCTGCGCCTCGGGCGGGAACACACCGATGATGCGGTTGATGGTGCGGAACGCGTCCTGGGTGTGAACCGTGGAGAGCACGAGGTGGCCCGTCTCGGCCGCCTTGATCGCGATCTCGATCGTCTCGGCGTCGCGCATTTCGCCGACGAGGATCACGTCGGGGTCCTGGCGCATCGCCGCGCGCAGCGCCTTGCCGAAGCTCGGCGTGTCGGGGCCGATCTCACGCTGCATGAGCCGCGAGAACTTGTCTTCGTGAACGAACTCGATCGGGTCTTCGATGGTGACGATGTGCTTGCGGTAGTGGTGGTTGATGTAATTCACCATCGCCGCGAGCGTGGAGCTCTTGCCCGAGCCCGTGACGCCGGTGACCAGAATCAGCCCGCGATCTTCCTGGCTGATCTTCTCGAGCACCTTGGGCAGCCCGAGCTTCGCGAAGTCGGGGATCACGAGTGGAATCGAGCGCATCACGGCGCCGAGGTGGCCCTTGTTGCGGAAGATGTTGGCGCGGAAGCGGCCGACGCCCTCGAGCGGGTAGCTGGTGTCCCAGTCCTGGAGCTCTTCGAGCGTGCCCTTGTAGAGCGAGCTGGCGAGCAGGTGCTTGGCGATGCGCGCGGTGTCTTCGGGCTGCAGCGCGGGCACCTTCACCGGCAACAGCTGGCCGTTCACGCGCAGCGCCGGCGAGCTGCCGACCTTGAAGTGCACGTCAGACGCGCCGTTCTTCACCGCGGCGGCCAGGAATTGATTGAACGTAGGCAGTTCCATCGAAGTGGTCCTCGGAAAGCTCGGAGAGTGATCAGCGCTGGAACGCCTGGGCCTTCGAGAGCTGCGCGTTCACCTTGCGCAGACGCTCGGCCATGGTGCGAATGAACGAGCGGTAGACCTTCACGGCCAGCTTGTCGTCGGTCGAGAGCATCTTCTCGAAGTCGGATCGCGGCATCTTCAGCAGCCGGCACTCGACCGCGGTGGTGATGCGCGCGCTGGTGAGCACATCGTCGATGAGCGACATCTCTCCGAACAACTCGCCGTCGCGCAAGCGACCGAGCTCTTCGTTCTTCTCGTGTTTGCCGTCGCCGTCAGCGTCGCGGGAGACGATCACTTCCCCCTTCGCGATGACGTACAGCGCGTCGCCGAGCGCGTTCTGTTCGATGACGATCGTGCCCGGGGGGACATCGAGGTACTGAATGATGCTCCCGAGGTTCTTCGTCTCGTCGAAGGTGAGCTTCTGAAAGAGGTGGAGCTTCTGCAGCAGCTCCACACCCTCGAATTCGCCGAATCCGGTCAGTTCGAGTTCCATGTTGTCCAGGGTTCCGGGTCGCTAGACTAGCCGTCATGGCGAGCGGGGGCAGTGAAAGACGTGCAGATCCGCGGTTCGCCGCCCACTTCGACGTTCGGTTCTCGAAGGCCACCGACGCCGCGAAGGCGTTCAACGCGTTTTCGATCAACTTCAGCTCCGGCGGGCTGTGCGTGAAGAGCAGCGGCTCGTACGAGCTGGGCGAGTCGCTCTCGCTGTCACTCACCATCGAAGGCGAGATCTTCGAACTCGAAGGCGTGGTGGCGTGGATGCGCGGAGAGGCGATCGGCGTTCGCTTCGTGAACGTGCGCACCGACACGCGGGCGCGGCTGGAATCGGTGGCGCGGATTCTGGCGACGAAGGGCCCGGCGTTGAGCTGGGTCCGCTAGCCGCTTCGCTACCCAACGGCGTCGCCCCAGGGGGCTTTGCCTCACTTCATCCGGAACGTGCCGACGTCGGCCTGATCGAACCCGCACGCGCGGAAGAAGGCCTTCACTTCTTCGCTGACCGGTCCGTAGGTCTGCACCTCGAGCCGCTTCACCGAGAGCACCTTGGCGCGCTCGACGACCCGGCGGAGCAGCTCACGACCCACGCCCTTGCGCCGCCACGCGTTGGCGACGTTGAGCTCGTCGATGGTGCCCGAGCGGCCTCCGGTCTTGAGGACCGGGCGATGGCTGAGCGTGATGAAGCCCACGACCTTGTCGAGGTGATCGGCCGCCACCAGCAATTCCATCTCGGGGTGGCTGATGATCCACGTGACGGTGTTGGGGTCGGCGACGGCTCCGACCTCGGCGAGCAACGTGACGATGGGCGCAGCATCGCCGCGGCGCGCGGGGCGCACCTTGAACCCCACGGGAGGTGGCGTCATCGAGGCGACCATCGATCAGCGCCCAGTGTAGGCCCGACTCGGCGCGATGCCAAAACTCACGAAGGCAGAGGGGAGACCTCTTCGATGGGTGTGAAGTCGAGTTCGCGCAGCGCGTCGAGGAGCGGCTCGACCCGAGTCGAGGCGTCGTGCCGCACGTGCACCGTCCACTTCCATGGATCGTTGGTCGGAAAATCGCGTCGCTTGTCGAGATTCACCTGCACGCGGATCGGCCGGTAGAGATCGAACGTCCACCGATTGAGCTCGAAGAAGTCGCCGGTGTCGGAGTCGACGAACGAGACGTGCCTGGTGATGGTCGACACCGTGAAGTGCTGGTGCGGGAGGCGTGGGCACGGGTGGCTGAAGCCGGACCCGACGTGGAACAGGCGCTCGCTGATGCCCAGCTTCGCGCGCAGCGCTTCGATCACGAACTCGATGTCGGGGAGGTGAGGCGGAATGTCGAGCCCGTCTTGCAGCGTGAAGCCGTCGAGCACGGTCAGCCGCACCAGCTCGTCGTAGAAGTGCTTTTCGCTCTCGCGCTCGCGGAAGGCGTCGCGCATCGCATCGGTGACGCCGTTGAACTCGAGGACGCGATCAGCGAGCTCGATCTTCCAGCGCCCGTTCTCGCGCCGGAAGTTGCTGATCCACTGGCTCTCGAGGGTGCGCTGCTTCGCGGTGCTCACGTGTCACGAAGCGAGGCGTGTGACGACAGCGGAGGCGTGCAGACCATGCTGATGGAACGCATCCATCAAGGGCGCGATAACGGTCCCGGGATCGTGGCGCACCTTGAGGGTCCACGACTCGTTGATGTATTCGCTGGTGCGCTCGATCGAGACGCTGACCCGCGACGGCTCGTAGAGATCGAGCACCCACTGGTCGTAGTCGGTCATCGTGCCCGCGCCGTTGGCGTACGCGCCATGGAGCGTAGCGACGGTGAAGGTCGCCCCGGGTGGCCGCGCGAGGGCGCATTCGACTTCGCCGACGTGACGGAGCGGATCGGTGAGATCCATCGCCTCACGGATCAGCTCGACGATGTGGTCGATCGAGTCGAGCCGCGCGGGGATCGAGAGGATCTTCTCGAGCTCGAACGTCGCCAGCATTCCCGCGTGGATCCGCACCGCTTGCTCGCGAAAGCCGTGCTCGCTCATGCGCTGCTGCAGCGCGCGAAGCGTTCGATCGTCGGGGTCGAGGCAGAAGTCACCGCGTCCCGGGATCGACAGCTTCCAGTTCGAGGCACGATTGCGTTCCCAGGAGTAGCCGATGGCGTTCTTCCAGTACGCGTCGAGCGCGACCAGGAGCTCGGAGTCGGGCCACTCGCCCATCACCGTCTGCAGTTCGCGCAGAACGATCACACGTCCACCAGGAACACCTCGACGGCGAGATCGAGCAGCTCACGCGACAACGCCGGGGGCTGACCGCGGTACCGCGCCGCATCTTTGACCAGCTGCACGAGATCGCGCGGGTGGCAGCTCCGCAGATCGAGCGAGCGCGGCTTGTAGGTGTGTTCGAGCAAGTACGACACGGCCTGCTCGACGTACGGAATGCCGCTCGCCTCACACACGCGCTTGAAGATGGTGCGGTACTGCTTCTCGTCGGGGTTGCCGACCTCGATCTTGTATTTGATGCGGCGGAGGAAGGCCTCGTCGACCAGCTCCTTCGGGTCGAGGTTGGTCGAGAAGACGATCAGCTGATCGAACGGAATCTCGAACTTCTTGCCGGTGTGCAGCGTGAGGAAGTCGACGCGCTTCTCGAGCGGCACGATCCACCGGTTGAGCAGATCGGTGGGGTGCACCTTCTGACGACCGAAGTCGTCGATGAGCAACATGCCGCCGTTGGCCTTCACCTGGAACGGCGCCTCGTAGAAGCGCGCGGTGTCGGAATAGATGAGATCGAGCGTCTCGAGGGTGAGCTCTCCGCCGACGATCACCGCCGGTCGACGGCAGACCTGCCAGCGGTGATCCATCTCGAAGGTCGCGCGACGGCCGCTGGCGTCTCTCCCCAGCTCGAGGGAAATCGGGTGGTGCACCAGCTTGTCGAAGACCTTCACGATCTGGCCGTCGATCTCCAGACAGTGGGGGATGAACGCTTCGCCGCCGAACATCGCGCTGATCGCTTCGGC
>JAEUJS010000523.1 GCA_016792935.1 Archangium sp.
AGATCAAGCTCACCGTGAAGACCAACAAGGTCTCGGCCCAGGCCAAGGAAGCGATCACCAGGGCCGGCGGTACGGTCGAAGAGATCCCGCTCATGGTCCACAAGCCCGAAGCCGCTGCGAAGTCGCACGCGGGCAAGGGTGTTCCGGCTCCGAAGGCGGCGGCCAAGGCTCCTGCCGCCAAGGCGTGATGGCCTGCTCGTAAAGCCAGCGTGACGCGCCCCTCGCTCTAAGGCTACGGAGCCGAGGGGCGTTTGGCATTCAAGCGTTTGACGTAACTCTTTTCAGCACGGGGAACCCAGTGTTCAACGCGATCACCAACATCTTCCGCGTCGCCGAGCTGCGCGCTCGTATCGGCTACACGCTGGTGCTGCTGGCCATCTACCGGCTCGGCATCTTCATCAGCACGCCCGGCGTCGACCGCGTGGCGCTCAACGCCGCGATGGAAGCCCGCATGAAGGATGGCGGCTTGCTCGGCCTCTTCAACATGTTCTCGGGCGGGGCGCTCAGCCAGGCGTCAATCTTCGCGCTCGGCATCATGCCGTACGTGTCGGCGAGCATCATCATGCAGCTCCTGGCCGTCGTCGTTCCGAGCCTCGAGCGTCTGCAGAAGGAAGGGGCCGCTGGCCGCCAGAAGTTGAACCAGTACACGCGCTACGGCTCGATCGTTCTGTCGATCGTGCAGGGCGTCGGCGTGGCCCGCACGCTGTACTCGTTCGGCCGCTCCACCGACCCCAACGCGCTCGAGAAGGTCGTGGTGCCGGAATCGATGTACGGCCTCACTCCGTCGAGCACGCTGATCTGGTTCTCGTTCATGACCGTCATCACCCTGACCGCCGGCACGGCGTTCATCATGTGGCTCGGCGAGCGCATCACCGAGAACGGCATCGGCAACGGCATCTCGCTCATCATCTTCTCGGGCATCGTGGTCGGCATTCCCCCGTCGGCGCAGCAGCTGTGGCGCTCGGTCGAGGCGGACGCCATCAACGGCGGCATGGGCGGCGCGCTCGGACTGCTCGGAGTGATGTTGCTGGTCGTCGGAGCGGTGGTCTTCGTCGAACGCGGCATGCGGCGCATTCCCGTGCAGTACGCCAAGCGGGTCAGCGGACGGCAGATGTTCGCGGGCCAGGCGACGTACTTCCCGCTCAAGGTCAACGCGTCGGGCGTCATTCCCCCGATCTTCGCCGGCGCGCTGTTGTCGTTCCCCGCGACGCTCGCCACCTGGGTGCCGGGCATGGCCGGCGTGCAGCGCGCGCTCCAGTCTGACCAGTGGATCTACAGCGGCCTCTTCGTCGCGTTGATCATCTTCTTCGCCTACTTCTACACCTCGCTCACCTTCCGCGCGGACGACGTGGCCGACAACATCAAGAAGCAGGGCGGCTACATCCCCGGCATTCGCCCGGGCCGCCAGACGGCCGACTTCATCGAGCGCGTGCTCAACCGCCTCACGTTCGGTGGCGCGCTGTACCTCGCGGCCATCTGCGTGCTGCCCACCGTCATCGGCGGCATCTTGAAGGTGCAGCTGTACTTCGGCGGCACCGCGCTGCTCATCGTGGTCGGCGTCGCGCTCGACACGGTCCAGCAGATCGAACAGCACCTCATCAGCCGCAACTACGAAGGCTTCGCGGGTCCGCGTGGTCCTCGCATTCGCGGCCGCATCCGCAGCACGGCGTCGGCGGTCTAAGGGAACCCGGGGGGAGAATGACCATGCACCTCGTCTTCTTTGGCCCTCCTGGAGCAGGGAAGGGCACTCAGGCGCAGAAGCTCATCAGCGACTTCAAGATTCCCCAGATCTCGACGGGCGACATCTTGCGCGCGGCGGTGAGCAAGGGCACCGAGCTGGGCAAGCAGGCCGGTCCGTTGATGGCCGCCGGCAAGCTCGTGCCGGACGAGCTGGTGATCGGCATCGTCGAAGAGCGCCTCAAGGAGCCCGACTGCAAGACCGGCTTCCTGCTCGACGGCTTCCCCCGCACGATTCCGCAGGCTGAGGCACTCGACAAAGTGCTCAGCAAGATGGGCAAGAAGATCGAGCACGTGGTCTCGCTCGAGGTGCCAGATCAGGTGATCCACGAGCGCATGAAGGGCCGTGGCCGCGCCGACGATTCCCCCGAGACCGTGCAGAAGCGGCTCGACGTGTTCCGCGAGCAGACCTCACCGCTCAAGGCGCACTACGCGAAGGTCGGGCTGCTCCGGACCATCAACGGGGTGGGCTCGTTGGACGAGATTTACGGGTCGATTCGCAAGCAAATCGGGGCCTGAGCACCCTGGAGTTGCACCGGGTGGCCCTTCAGTGGTAGTGGCCGCCGCTCTGCTGGATAAACGTAGTTTCACGAGGTTTTGAATTGGCGAAGGAAGACGCGATTGAGGTGGAAGGCACGGTGAAGGAACCGCTGCCCAACGCCATGTTCAAAGTGATGCTCGAGAACGGGCACGAAGTGCTGGCGCACATCTCAGGCAAGATGCGCATGCACTTCATCCGCATTCTCCCGGGCGACAAGGTCAAGGTGGAACTCTCGCCCTACGACCTGACCCGTGGCCGCATCACCTATCGCGCGAAGTGATTTTGGAAGACTCGAGGAGCACGCAATGAAGGTTCGTCCGTCGGTGAAGAAGATTTGCGACAAGTGCAAGGTGATCCGTCGCAAGGGCACCATCCGGGTCATCTGCCCGGCCAACCCCCGTCACAAGCAGCGCCAGGGCTGATTCGTCAGCTCCAGACCAACTCAGTCAGTAAGGAACGAAAAGAATGGCTCGCATTGCAGGCGTCGATCTCCCGGTAGCGAAGCGCGTGGTCATCTCGCTTCAGTACATCTACGGCATCGGCTCGAAGACCGCTCACAACATCTGTGAAGAGGCGAAGATCGACCTCGCGACTCGCACCAAAGATCTGACCGAAGAGCAGACCCGGAAGATCCGCGAGATCATCGAGGCGAACCACAAGGTCGAAGGCGACCTTCGCCGCGAAGTCACCATGAACATCAAGCGCCTGATGGACCTCGGTTGCTACCGCGGCCTCCGTCACCGCAAGGGCCTCCCGGTCCGCGGTCAGCGCACCCACACCAACGCGCGTACCCGCAAGGGTCCGAAGCGCGGAGTGCAGCGCGTCAAGCCGGCGGCCGCTCCGGCGCCTGCCAAGTAATTCCACAACTGGCCGCGCGACGTTGCGCGGCTGATCACCTCAAGCAAAGACGAGAGCTACGAGAATGGCTGAAGAGACGACGACGCCCCCTGCTGCTGCCCCGGCTGCCCCTGGCACCGAGACTGCCGCCGACAAGAAGGCGAAGAAGAAGAGCAAGAAGAACGTCCTCAACGGGATCGTTCACATCCAGTCGACGTTCAACAACACGCTGATCACGTTCACCGACGTGTCCGGCAACGTGTTGTCGTGGTCGTCGGCCGGCTCGCGTGGCTTCAAGGGCTCGCGCAAGTCGACTCCGTTCGCGGCGCAGGTCGCGGCCGGTGATGCGGCGGCGAAGGCCATGGAGCACGGCCTGAAGAACGTGCAGGTCCTCGTGAAGGGTCCGGGCGCGGGTCGTGAGTCTGCGCTGCGCGCCATCGCGTCGGCGGGTCTCAAGATCTCGCTCATCCGCGACGTCACTCCCATTCCCCACAACGGATGCCGCCAGGCCAAGCGCCGCCGCGTCTGAACCCTTTTTAGAGAAATCGGAGAACTGAACCGTGGCTCGTTACACCGCAAGCGTGTGCCGCATCTGCCGGCGCGAAAATCTGAAGATGTATCTGAAGGGCGACCGTTGCTACACGGACAAGTGCGCCATCGAGCGCCGTCCGTACCCGCCGGGCCAGCACGGCCAGGGTCGCGTGAAGTTCTCGAACTACGGCGTGCAGCTGCGCGAGAAGCAGAAGGTCAAGCGCATGTACGGCCTGCTCGAGAGCCAGTTCCGTGGCTACTTCCACCGCGCGGCCGCTGCCAAGGGCAAGACCGGTGAGACGCTGCTCCAGATGCTCGAGCTCCGCCTCGACAACGTCGTCTTCCGCATGGGCTTTGCCGACACCCGCGCCGAGGCCCGCCAGCTGGTGCGCCACGGTCACTTCACGGTGAACGGCAAGCGCGTGAACATCCCCTCGTTCGCCGTGAAGCCCGGCTCGAACGTCGAGGTGCACGACAAGAGCAAGAAGATCCTCCGCATTCAGGAAGCCATCGAGACCGTTGACCGCCGCGGCATTCCGCAGTGGCTCGACGTCGACAAGAAGGCGCTCAAGGGCAGCGTGAAGACGATCCCGAACCGCGAGGATCTCACCATGCCGATCCAGGAGCAGCTGATCGTCGAGCTCTACTCGAAGTAATCCGAATTTCTCGGGCGCGTGACTCCTTCCACGGAGCACGCGCCCGACTTGTTTTTCAAAATCTCCCCGCAGTCGTCCTCCCACTTTCGTGGGTACGTTGGTGGCGACTCGGTCACAGAGGGCAGTGCACATGGCTGATTCGTCTCTCGTTGCGAAGAACTGGCGTGACCTCATCAAGCCTCGGAAGATCGACGTCGATTCCGAGAGCACCGGCACCTACGGAAAGTTCGTGGCTGAGCCGCTCGAGCGTGGCTTCGGCACGACGCTGGGCAACTCCATCCGCCGCGTTCTCCTGAGCTCGCTGCAGGGTGCGGCCATCACGAACGTGAAGGTCGAGGGCAACGGTGGCCTCGTGGAACACGAGTTCACGACGATCCCCGAGGTCTCGGAAGACGTGACGGACATCGTCCTCAACTTGAAGGAAGTGCGTCTGCGCATGCACACCAACGAGGTGAAGACCATCCGCATCGAGGCGGAAGGCCCGAAGGAAGTGAAGGCCGGCGACCTGATTACCGACGACCAGGTCGAGGTGCTGAACCCGGGTCACCACATCTGCACCCTCGCTGAGGGCGGCAAGATCCGCATGGAGCTCAGCTGCCGTCGTGGCCGCGGCTACGTGCCGGCGAACAGCAACAAGGTCGCGGGCTCGCCCATCGGCTCGATCGCCATCGACTCGCTCTTCTCGCCCGTCAGCAAGGTGAACTACCTGGTCACCAACGCGCGCGTCGGCCAGCAGACCGACTACGACAAGCTCTCGCTCGAGGTGTGGACCGACGGGTCGGTCACCCCGCAAGACGCGGTCGCCTACGCGGCGAAGATCCTCAAGGAGCAGCTCACGGTGTTCGTGAACTTCGAGGAGACCGAGGAGCCCGTCGTTGCCGAGACTCCGCAGCAGGAAGCGAAGCTCAACGAGAACCTCTTCCGCTCGGTCGACGAGCTCGAGCTCTCGGTGCGTTCGGCGAACTGCCTGCAGCAGGCGAACATCCGCACCATCGGCGACCTCGTGCAGAAGACCGAGGCCGAGATGCTCAAGACCAAGAACTTCGGCCGCAAGTCGCTGAAGGAGATCAAGGAAATCCTGGCGGAGATGGGTCTCTCGCTCGGCATGAAGCTCGAGAACTGGCCGCCGAAGACGGGCGCGCCTGCTCCGATGCCGGCGGCGCCGCGAGTCTGAGTCTCGACGGCCGAGAAACACAGTTGGAAAATCCGCGCTCATGGTGAGCGCGGGTTACGTCCACCGGGTACCTGATACGGCCGCGGTGGTTTCGAAGTGAAGGAGCAGGAACGTGGAACACAAGGTTGGCAATCGGAAGCTGCAGCGCACCACTTCGCACCGCCTCGCGATGCTGAAGAACATGGTCACCTCGCTCATTCAGCACGAGCGCATCACCACCACCGTCCCCAAGGCGAAGGAAGCCCGCAAGATGGCTGAGAAGGTGATCACCCTCGGCAAGAAGGGTGGCCTCCACAACGTTCGCCTCGCGCAGCGTTTCGTGAAGGACCGTGAGGTGCTGCAGAAGATCTTCGGCGAGCTCAAGACGCGCTACGCGTCGCGCAAGGGCGGCTACACGCGCCTGATGCGTGGTGGCTTCCGTCGCGGCGACGCGGCGGACATCGCGATCCTCGAGTTGGTTGATCGCCCTGAGGCTGCTCCGGCCGCTGCCGCTGCGCCTGCGGCGGAAGAGAAGAAGAGCTAACGCTCCGGTTTCGAAGCATGACCGCGCCCTGGTTCCTTCACGGAGCCGGGGCGTTGTCTTTTCGGGCGCGACGATGAGCACGTTCTTCTCGATGAAGGGCTTCGCCAACGAGCCGATCGTGCTCCTGTACAGCTTGCCCGAGCCCGGCGACCACGACTCGTGGCTGTGGGGGCGACGCTTCTCGGTCGGGGTGGTCGAGCCCGTCGAGGTCGTCGTCATCCCCGACCACGATCAGGGCGTCCTGATGCCGTTCTACAACACGCCGCAGATCATGCGCCGCGACGTCCTCGCTGCGCTTCGTGACGCGGGCGTCGACAACCTCGACACCTACGCCGCCGTGGTGAAGACCGAAGCTGGCCGCGTCGTGAGCGACGACTACGTGGCCTACAACGTCATCGGTGTCGCGCGCGCCGCTGATCTCCAGCGCACCCGCTTTGCGGTCGAAAACGAGTCACGCCTCATCGACGCCAGCATCGAGCGCCTCTCGATCGATCGTTCCCGCACCGGAGGGCTGTTGCTGTTTCGCCTGGCCGAGAGCCTGCGAACCGTGATCGTACATGAGTCGGTGCGCGCCGCCGTCGAGCGGCGCGGCATTCGGTGCATCGAGTTCCACGGGGAAGACGACTTCACCTTTTGACGCGCGAACTCGGAGTCAGGTCACGAGGCCAGGAATCGGCCCGACGGTCTTCGACTCGCTGACCCACTGCCAGCCGGTCGGCCCGCCGATGTAGCGGTAGTCGAAGCGCGGCTCGCCGAAGGTCGTCCACGGCAGGCCGAGCGCGTTGGCGAGCGATACGTAGAGATCGTTGAGCGGAGTGGTCGGCAGCGCGAGGTACCGCCCGCTGCGGATCTTGCCGCCGAGGCTGCCGTAGAGACGAATGGGCATGTTCGAGTTGTTGTGCGCGCCCGAGTGGTTGATCTCGTTGATCACCACCACCACGGTGTTGTCGAGCAGCGTCGAGCCGTCGGGCTCGTTCACGTTGCGCAGCGCGGTGAGGAACGACGCGAGCCGCTCGGCGTACCAGCGCTCGATGCGGCGGAGCTTGTCGTAGGCGGCCAGCTGGGCCGTGGTGCTGGGATCGTCGGTGCCGTTGTACGCGTCGTGCGAGAGCGGGTGATGACCGTCGGGCGAAGGCGTTCCGCCCATGCCGAGCGGCGCGTCGAAGCCGGGCAGGAAGCTGAAGATCTGGTTCGTCGCCGCGAAGGTCCAGGTGATGGTGGTGACGCGGGTGAGGTCGCACGCCATGGCGAGCACCAGCTGGTCCATCATCACCTGCATGCGCGCGGGCAGGGTGAGCGCGTCGCCGAGGTTCAGGTTGCCCGGGTCCATCGGCGCGTGACACGCGAGGTTGTTCACGTTCGGCGCCTGCGTGAGGCGCAGCTCGACGTCGCGGTAGGCGTCGAAGTGCTGCTGCAGGCGCTTCTGATCGGGCGTGGCCATGCCGCCCTTGAGCGCCGTGAAGCGCTCGTAGGCCGCGCTGAACGACGACGCGCGCCGCGCCATCTTCTTGCGCAAGGCTTCCGCCGCGGGATCGACGCCGGGGGTCTGCGGAATGCCCATGAAGAGCGTTTCCCAGGCGCGCTGCGGGCTGTCTTGAATCGGGAGCCGCAAGCCGTCGGCGTAGCTGAGGCCGAAGTTCTGGTAGCCGGCGAGGCCGAGCTGGAGCGACTTGAAGCGCGTGGTGGCGCCGAGTTCCTTGCCGAGCGCGACGTCGATTGAGTCGCCTTGCGTGGCCCATTCGACTCCCGGAGTTCCGCCGGTGTTGACCACCGTGCCGACGGGGTAGCGGCCGGTGAGCATCGCGATCTGTGACTCGTGACCGACGGTGAACTCGCGCGTCGGGTTGCCGTTCATGTCGCGCGGCTTGAGCGGATTTTCGCCCGCGGTGCCGGCGAGATCGGTGAGCCCGAACGGCATTTTCTGATTGTCGGTCCACTTGTGCCAATCGCTGGCGGGGAGCCCGAGCGTCGCGACGCGCTCAGTGGAGTCGAAGTGGGTGGTGAGGTCGTGGAACGGAACGAGCGGGAGGAGCGAGTGCAGATCGCCCATCGCGTCGTAGCCCCAGTCGTTCTCCGTGCTGTCGGGACGCACGTGGTAGTAGCGGTGCGCGACGCCGCACGGCTGGAACCAGAAGACGATGCGCTTGGGCGCCGTCATTCCCTGTCCGAGCGCGGAGCGCGGTGCGAGCAAGGAGAGCAGCGGGGCGCCCGCGGCAGCCTTGAGCAGGAGTCGACGGTCGAACTTCATGCGGCCTCCGAGGAGGCGCCTGGAGAGAGGTGTGGCTCCCTCTCCCTCGGGGAGAGGGTTGGGGTGAGGGAGCGGACCCTGGACGCATCGCCCGAGATCGACGCCGCATCGGAGTCGCGCGCGTGCGAGCCGAGGTCGAACCGTGGCGCGATCAGAGCGTGCGTTGCACTGGAGTCGCGGGCGTCGAACGGTGGCGCGATCATGGCGTCACCTCCACCGGAGTCGAGGGAGCACGAAACGCATCGCTCGCGAGCACCGCCTTCACCAGCGACGAGATCGGCCCGGCCGGCTCGTAGAAGCCATCGGCGTGCGGCCGCACGGCGCAGAACTGCTGATCATCGACCTGCCTCCGCAACGCCCACGCAGAGAATTGGCGCGCCAGACAACTGCGCACCGTCGGATCAGCAGCGAGCACACGCGCGAGGTCCGCCAGGCCATCGACGTCGGCACGCGGATTCGTCGGCAGGTTGGCCGTCGCATCGACCGCCGTCACGCCTTCCTGCGTGCGGAACTTGCCGACCGCGTCGAAGTTCTCCCACGCGAACCCGAGCGGATTGATGAGCGAGTGGCACCCCGCGCACTGGGTGTTCACCGTCGCCGACACGAAGCGAGAACGCGTGGTCGGGAAATCTTCCGCGGGCGGCAACGCAGTGTTCACGTTCGCGTCTGGCGGCGGCACGTCGTTGCACAACGCATGACGCAGCAAAAACACCCCGCGATGCACCGGATCACTCGCCTCGAAGCGACCGAAGGCGGTGAGCACCGCGGGTTGGCCGAGCACTCCCGCGCGCCGCGCATCGTCGACGTCACGCAGCTCGACACCGCTGGTCACCGCAGCGAGGCCGAGGTTGCGCGCCACCGCCTCGTTCACGCCCATCTTCTTCGAGAGCATCAGGCCCTCGAACGTGCCGTTCGACACCCGTGCCTCCGACTGCAGGAACGCGGTGAGCGCCTGCGAGTAGGCGAGGCCGTCCGCTCCGGCGCCGGGCGCTTTGAAGCCCGGGTACAGCGCCGTGCTGCGAGCGGCCTGCGCGAGCGACGCTTCGATGGTCGCCACCTTCTCCGGAGCGAGCCAGTGTGAGAGAAAATTGGCGAACGTCTCGTCGGCGCGCGGGTCACCGAGCATCCGCTCGACCTGAGCGCCGAAGCCCTCGGGCGTGTCGAGCGATCCGTTTTCCGCGGCGTCGAGGAGCGTTTCGTCGGGGCCTTGCTGCCACAGCACCGAGGCCAACCGCTCGGCGAGCACCGTCCCCGTCGGCCGCGCGTCGATCGGAGCGGCCTGGAAGAAGAAGAAGTCTGGCGACGCGAGCAACGTCATCACCACCGTCTGGATTCCGTCGACGTGCGTGCCCTCGACGCGCGCGGCGTCGTAGCTCGCGAGCACCACATCGACTTCGCCGGTCGTGAGCGTCCGCCGCCACAGCTTGCGACCGGTGCGCTCGATCAACTGCCGCGCACACGCACGCTCGTCACCACCGGTGCAGTCGGTGAACTGCGCTTGGGCGGCGACTCCCAGCGAGACTTCCTCAGCCGCGAGCACTGACGCCTCGGCCCACACTGGAGTGCCGCTCTGCGCACGGAAGTAGCGACGCCGCGTGCTGATCAGCTCATCGCTCACCGCGAGGCGTGCGAGGTAGGCGTGGGTGGAATCTCCGAGCACCGCGACCACGGTGCGATCGAGCTCACGTGACGTCAGCCGTTGCAGTTCACGCGTGCCCGGCGAGGCCTCGATGTCTTTGCATTCAGAGACCGCCAGATCGACGCCCGGAGGATTCGGCGCTTTCTGATCGATGTTGCCGACGCAGCCCGCAGCTCCGATCACCAACACCAACACTGCCCCTCGACACATGTCAGGAGGATGTCGTGCGCGGGCATGTAGGAGCAATCAACTGCCCGCGAACATTGCGCTCAGCAGGACATTCACCGCTGTAGGGAAAGTCGCGACCGCTACTGAACGATGGCGCCGCCCTGGAGCAATTTCACTTCGCCCTCAGGGTCACGGACCTTCACCGTGATGTCCGTGATCTGCAGCGCGCTCGGCGCCCGCTTGCCGTTGTCGTCGAAGAGCACGGCCGCCGACAGCGTGAGGTTTCCGCCTTCGGCTGCGATCTGCGACTGCGTCGAGCGGTACTTGTCGTTCACGATGATCTCGACGTCTTGCCAGGGGTCGCTGCCGTCGTTCTTCACCATGTAGATCTGGCGGCCGGAATCTCCGCTCACCACCAGCGTCGCCGAGATGTCGTTGCTGGGCCCGCTCGACGGGCAGCCGATGCCGAACGCGCCGATCATGAGCAGGAACCAGCAGCTCAAGACCATCGCTTTGTATTTGAAGAACTTGTCGGAGTTGCGGAAGTCCTCGACCACCTCTCCGAGAATGGAGATCGAGTTCAGCAGCGTGTCGGTCGCGCCTTCCTTCAAGCGCGCCGTCGCGGGGCCCTTGTTCTCGGGAGCCAGCGGCTGTGCCCGCATCGCGCTGCGCACGACCTGCAGGTTGGGGTTGCTGACCGACGGGCGGGGCGGCTGCGACGGCTGACGGACGGGTCGCGCGAGCTCGAGCTCGGGTTCAGGCGCCTTGCCAGGACCATTGGGATCGTTCGGGTCGTTCACAGGCGGGCTCAGC
>JAEUJS010000527.1 GCA_016792935.1 Archangium sp.
TCGAAGACAGCGGCGCTGCTCGAGACCTTCACGCTCCAGGGCGTCACCGCGGTGGACTGGGAAGACATCGGCCTCGGCCCGTGCCCGACCGGCACCTGCATCTACCTCGGCGACGTCGGCGACAACCTGCGCGCGCGCACCGACTACGCGATCTACCGAGTGCAGGAGCCATCCGTGATTGCGAGTGGAACCGCGAGCGTCACCTTCGAGCGCTTCCGCTTCGAGTACCCGGGCGCGGCGAAGAAGAACTGTGAGGCGATCTTCGTGCACCCCGTCACGGGGCAGGTCTACGTGATCACCAAGGAAGATTTCGGAGTCAGCGAGGTCTACAAATTCCCGCTCCCGATGGACTCGACGATGTCGGCGACGCTGCAGCTGGTCACCACGCTGACGATCCCCACGCAGACCGATCGTCCGGTCACCGGAGCCGACGTGAACGCGTGCGGCACCGGCGTGCTGGTGCGCATGTACAACCGGCTCGTCGAGTTCCGCATGCCGGCCAACGAGACCGACTTCGATCGCATCTTCAGCGGGGCGCCGGTGACCGTGCCGTTCGCGAACGAAGCGCAGGGTGAAGCGGTGGGCTACGGGCCCGACGGCCGCACGTATTGGACCGTCAGCGAGAAGCTCGTCGACGATCCTCCGCTCTACGAATACCGATGTCGGTAGCTATTCGCCGATCGTCTTGGTGGTGACCGACTTGTTGCCGCTCTGATCGATGGCGACGATCTCGACCTTGCGCTGGCCTTTGCGAACCGGAACTTCAGCGCGGTAGTCGCCCGACGCGTTCACGCTCACCTCGACGCCGTCGATCAACACCACGCTGCCAGGCTCGACGTGGCCTTCCACCACCAACTTGATCTGCGCCTGCAGCGCAGGAGCCGTGGTGTCCACCGTCACGCTGACGTGCGCCGAAGACTCGTTGCCGGCCTTGTCCTTCGCCGTCGCGGTGAGCTCCTGCTTGCCTTCGTTGAGCTCGATCTTCAGGCGATAGACGCTGCCTTTGTAGAGCGGAGCCGTCTTCCCGTTGATGGTGACGCTCGCGAGATCCTTGTCGGGCACGTCCACGGTGACGAACTGCTCCTTCGCGTTGAGGAGCTGTTCCTGCTGCGGGTGCACGAAGGTGATCGTCGGAGGCACGTTGTCGAACGCGCCGTATTCGAACTGGTGCTTGCTGCTCACGAACTTGAGACCTGGCCGCGGGATGCTCGAGATCGTCTTCGGGAAGTCGCTGACGTTGCCGGCGTACATGACGCTGAACACCGCGGTCTTGCCGTTGTGCGACTTGAGCTGAGCGCCACGCAGGTCAGCCACCTTCGCGAACGACGCCTGCAGCTCGGTGAGCTGATCGGCGTCGATGGAATTGATCGTCAGCTCGATCTCCGTCGCTTCGAAGCGAGGAGGGGGCTGCTGATTCCTGGCGGTGGTGACACACGCAGACAGAACGAGCAGCGGAAGGACGAGCGCGGTTCGCATCATGAGGACCATGTACGACGGTGCACGCGCGTCAGGACACGATTTCTCGCAGCGATCGGAACAGGGCCGACGCCGCTTCGATCTCCGCCTTGCGAATCGACACGCTCTCGACGTTGAAGCCGATGGGCAGCTTCTTCTCTTTTGCAAAGTCGACCAGCTCGCGGAAGTTGCGCTCGCACAGTCGCTGCGACCGCTCGAGGATGTCGCTCGCCGCCCGCAGCTCGTTCTCGAGCCATCGTGGAAACGACACACCGAGCCACTTCATGAACTCCACCGTCTTCTCCGAGCCACACGGAGCGAAGGTGAAGAAGATCGGAACCGGCTTCGCTCCCGTGCGCTGCAGCTCGAGCGCGTAGTCCGACAGCACCGAGAGCGAACCGTGCACGTCGTAGACGGCCTGGGTGACGAAGAAGCAGCAGCCCTGGGCGGTCTTGGCGATCATCCGCCGATGCTCATCGAACGCGCGGTGGTGGCGTTCAGGAATGGCGACGCCTCCGAGCTGCAGCTGCGGCGCGTGCGTGCGAGCGAGCTGGTACGCGTCGCTCAGCGACAGGCCTCCGGCGCGCTTGCTCGGAGCACCCACCAGCACCGCGGCGCCACTTCTCCCCGAGAGCCAACGCGTCAGCTCTTCGCTCTGCTGTGAAGGGACGGACTTGTACGTGATGCGCGGCGCGCTGACGCCGGCGAGGGCTTCCGCACTCCACTGCGATGGATCGACCGTCGGCAGGAACGGAAACGGGCGGGGTGCCGCGTTGCGATCGCTCTCGTCCTGGATGTCGTACACGACGATGGCGTCGGGCTTCAGCGCGCCGAGCCGTTCGCGTTGCTGCGCGGCGATCTCTGCGAGCTTCTCGCTGGGTGTGTTCGCGCGCGGAGGTGCGAGCCCGAAGAGGGCCTTCCAGCTGACGACAGAGTTCAGAACGATCCGCCGACGCTGATGAAGGCACCCGGCACCGGCGTGACGGTCTCGGTCGGCTCACCCGTGCCCGTCTTCGGAACCACCTTCGGAGGCGGCGGCGGCAACGACACGATGATCCACGTGATGCCGCCGGCCATCGCCGCCGCGCCACCACCGACGAGAATGTTCGCCAGCAGCGCGTTGGTCGGAGCAGCCTTCGCTTCGACGCGCGTGAGCCCGACGGGATCTCCGCCGGCGTTCAGCTTGGCCTGCACACCCGCGGCCGACTGACCGAGCGCGATGCCAGTGGCGATGGCGGCTGCTCCGATGAGCGTCACGTAGAAGCCCGGCCGCGCGAAGATGCTCACCTCTTCGACCACGACCTTCTTCACCTCGACCACTTCGATCGGAATCGCGACGAGCTGCGCCTTCACGTCGATCTGCTTGCCCTGCTCGACGGTGACGGTCTGCTCGAACGGCTTGTAGCCAGCCGAGGTGACCTTGATGGTCCGCGAGCCGCGCTGCGCGATCACTTCCTGATTACCGACGCCCTGCTCGACGCCATCGAGCAGCACCAGCGCCGAGGGATCCGGGTTGTCGACCACGATCTTCCCGTTGGGGATCGACATGGTCTTCTGTACCTGGTTGATGAAGCCGCTCATCTTGCGGAGGAACTCGCGGTCTTTCTGCGCCTGCGTCTTGCCCGCGACACCGAGGAAGGTCTTCTCGGCCTTCTCACCGCTCTCCTGCGAGACGACGAGCACTTCGTTGAAGCCAGGATCCCAGCCGTACATCGTCACCAGCGAGCCCGCGTTGTGCTTCTGAACGGTGAGGCGAACGAGGCGGTGCACCTTGAGCTTCTTGGCGCCCGCTTCGAGACACGCGAACTCGCCGCAGGTGTCGGTCTTCGCGAAGTCAGCGCCGAGGCCGAGCCTCGAGCCCGAAGGATCCATCACGGTGGTGAAGCGATCTGAGGTCTGCAGCTGCTTGATGAACTCGGTCTCGAGCAACTTGGCCCGACCGGCGCTCACTTCTTCGGTGTCGGCGGCCTTCACCGAGAGCACCGCGATGGTGGGCCGCATCTCGGGCGGGATCTCGGGCTGCTTCTCCTCGCCAGTGAGATCGAGCTCGAGTTCCTGCGCCGCGGCGGGCAGGGCGAGCAACAGACCGATCAGAAGAATTCGCGTCACGTGTTCTCCGGGAGGAAGCGGCTGATCTGCTTCACGAGTTCGCTGGCGCTGGCCGAGCCGGGGACGAGCTTCTTGTCCTTCTCGGTCACGAAGTGTTGCTCGATGAGGAACTGCAAGGCGTTTTCGAGAGTGGTCTTCGAGAGTGCTTCCGACGCCGTGATGGTACCCGCAAGGAAGTCGGCCCGCCCAGCTTCGAGCATGCGCTTGATGAAGTCCTTGCGGTCCATGCCCTCGGGTTTGAGCTCTTCGGCGGTGCGCGCGGCGAGCAGGTAGGACTCGATGAGATCGCGCAGCTGATCGGCGAGGAACTGCACCATCGGCCGCGCGTGCGCCTCGGGAGCGATCGCGATTCCACTCTCCGGCCGCGAGAGGATGCCGATGCGCACCAGGTGCTCCACCGTCTCGTCGAAGATGTGTTCGAAGGTCTTACCCACCGGGTACAGGAACTCGAGCTTGAACAGACGCGAGAGCGAGAGCGCGAGGTCCCGAATGGTGGTGCGAGGAGCAGAGCCCCCTGGGGCGACGCCGCTGGGTAGGGAACCGGTGGCGGGAGAGACGGCGAGCACTGCGCAACACACGATGGACCGACCCGCGATCAGGTTGAGCAGCGTGTTCTTGTAGAAGCTGAGCTCCGGCCGGCGATCGTCTTCGACCTGGAAGATGGGCTCACCGCGCGCCTCGACGCTGCGCACCATGCCTTCGCTGGCGAACATGCGCATCGCGTCCATCATCGGACCGATCACGGTGGGCGAAGACGGAGAGTCGGTCAGCAGCCGGGACAACGGCGCGCCGAGATCGGTGGCCATGCCGCGCAAGAACACGATGCGATCGGTGAGATCGCGCGCCGGAATTCCGCGCTTGCGATGCGCGAGCAGCGACGACGCCAACAACGCGTGCGGCGTGACGGTCGAGACGCGGCTGATGCCGTACATCACGCGATGACCGAGCGCGCGAACGAGCGCCCGCTTCTGATCTTCGGTGCACGTCTCCCGCGAGATGCCGCGATCGCTCATCAACTTCGCGAGCGAGACCGGCTCATCGAAGCCGAGGTGAATGCGCCCGTAGTTCTGCGCGAGCACGGCCGGCGCAGCGAGCAGACCCTTCACGTCTTCGGTCTTCTTCTCTCCGCCCTGGAGCTCCTTCTTGTATTCCGCGCCCTCGACGACCTTCTCGTAGTCGATGGCGATGGGCACGAAGAGCAGATCGTTGCGCGCGCCTTCGAGCACCGCCTCGACCAGCCACGTGAAGAGGCCGAGCTTGGGCTGCAGCAACTTGCCCGTGCGCGAGCGTCCGCCTTCGGGGAAGAACTCGTGGTGGATGCCGTCGTGCACCAGCTTCTTCAGGTACGCCTTGAAGACCGCGGTGTAGAGCTTGTCGCCCTTGAAGCTGCGGCGGAGAAAGAACGCGCCGGCTCTCCGCAGGAACGGACCGAGCGGGAAGAAGCTCAAGTTCGCGCCGGCAGCGACGAGCGGAGCGGTGTAGCCGCGCGTCCACAGCACGTACGACATGATCAAGTAGTCGAGGTGCGACTTGTGTGACGGCGTGAAGACCACCGGCGCATCGACCGCTGCCTTCATCGCGCGATCGAGACCGGCTTCATTGACCTCGATGCCGTCGTAGATGCGCGTGAAGACCCAATTCAGAATCGACGCCGCGCCGCCGACCACCGTGGGTGAGAACTTGGCCGCGATTGAATCGAAGTTCTTCTTCGCGTCGCGCTCGAGCGCTTCGACGGAGCGGTTCTTCTCGGCGGAGATCTCCGTCAGCGATTGCTGGAAGACCTTGTCGCGCATCGCCTCGTCGATGAGCCGCGCCACTTCCTTCTTCGGAGGACCGAAGACGGCCTTCGTCTCGCGCGCGAGGTGGTTGTGCAGCGTCGAGCGCACCTTGCGAGCGATCACCGCCGTCGGCCTGTCGCCTTCGTTCTTGATCACTTCCTGCAGGTTGATCGCGTTGCCGACGCGGAGCTGCGCGCGCCGGTAATTGCGCAAGAAGGTGACGACGGTGTGCGCGAAGCCAGGCGCCTCGGGAGAGCCGAACACACGATCGAAGATCGACGGCGTGACCTTCTGCTGCCACTTCTCCCAGACGAGCAGTTCGGGGACGACGAAGATCGGCTTCTCACTCTTCCGCGCGAGCTCAATCAGGGCAGGGAAGGGATCTTCTTTGCTCTCGACGCCGCGCGCGGTGTTGAAGCCCGACTCACGCAGGAAGATGAGACCGCTGCCACCTTCTTTGCGCGACCACTCGAAGCGCTCGGTGTGATCTCCGGCGAGCTTCGCCCTGGTGAAGGGCCTGGTGAACCAGCGGCGCACGTTCACCACCGAGCGGATCGGCGGCAGCTGCCGTCGCACGAGCGCCCAGTCGAGATAGAGGTAGTTGATCCACGCGGTGGTGCGCATCACGTGCACCACGAAGCCCTTGTCCGAGAGTTCCTTGAGCTGATCAGCGCCGCCCTGCGGGAAACGCACGGGCTCGAAGTAGCGCTCGGCGAGAATGCGCCCGAAGTACCCGAACTCCTGTTTCAGAGCGGGGTCGCCTTCGATCGGCTTGAGCACCAACGCGTCTTCAGCCATGTCTATTCGCTCACTCGCCACACGAGGTCGGAGGACTCGTGAGTTCGCCTGCGGGCCAGCTGGGCTCGTTCGCTTGCCACGGGGCGGTTTCTACCAGTTGGGCCCAACGGGGTGACGACGAAGTCGAAGGGCACGCGAAATGCCTCGATCCTTCGTGACGCGGCGCGGAAAGCGTGGAAGCTCTCGGGTCATGCGCTTCGGGTTGCTCCTGGTCGTCCTCGCGATCGCGGTGAGTGCTTGCAAGCGCAGGCCGGGCGAGTGGCCTTCGAAAGAGGTCGAGGATCTCCGAGCGAAGTGTCCCGAGACCGTCGGAGATCCGTCGGTGTGCGATTGCTTCGCCAAAGAGCTCTCCAGGCGCGTTCCGTGGGAGCGCATGGAGCAGTGGAATCTGCAGATCGATCGCGCGCACTCGGCCGAGGTCGTCGAGCTCGAGAACGCGTTGCTGTTCTGCGCGGGAGATGCGGGCGTCGCTCCGTACGCCCCGGCGATGCGCAAGCGCACCATGGAAGGCTGCTTGCCGAGCGCGACGCTCAATCAGTGCAAGTGCATCGTGAAGCTCTACGAAGATCACATTCCGGTCTCGCAGCTCGCGGTCGCCGGCTTCCGCACCAAACGTGGATCCGACGGCGGCCTCGACTCGCTGATGGCGCCACTCAAGGAGCCGCTGCTGAAGTGCTTCATGGACGATGAAGACGCTCCGTGGACCGAGAGCGCCACGAAGAAGCTCGAGAAGGGCTGTCTGGACGAGGGTGCCAGCGAGAGCTTCTGCACCTGCTACGTGGTGCGCTCGAAGAAGCTGATCTCGTACGCGTTGTTGGCGCGTGCCTCGCGTGATCCGGAAGCGGCGAAGTCTCTCGAGGAGAAATTCAACTCCGCCGCCGAGGAGTGTCTCGCGGAAGAGGAAGCCGAGCGCAAAGCGAAGCGCGGTCAGTGATCGGCGCTGCGACCGAAGGCCTGGAACCGCCGAGCCAGCGTCGCGAAGGTGCCGGCCGGATCATCGAACGGATCGACGAAGAGGGCGGCGAGCTCGCGGGTGGTGAGCTTCTTCTTCGAATGCGCGCGGGCGAGCGCGTCACCGACGAGATACCCGAGCGCGTGCGAGACGCCGTGAAACTGCTCGTCTTGCTCTTCGGGGATCAGTCGCTGCGCCAGCCGCGGCTCGTCACGCAACGCGGTGGAGATCGCGAGCGTGAAGGCGGCGACTGCCCCAGCCGACTCGTCGGCTGATCTGATCGCGCGTTGATTCACCACGTCGCGGCGTTTGCGCTTCCCGTTCTGGCTCGCCTCGAAGTGACTGACCCACTCGTCGAGCGAGATGCATCGCCGCTGCGGATTCACGAGCCGCGATCCGAGGAAGCCGAGCGCTTCTTCGAGACAACGCGCCCAGAATGCCTCGTCGTGCGGCCGTGAACGATCCATTCCCCCCAGCAGGCTCGCCTGCTGATGACGCGCCTTGCCGACGGCGGCGAAGCGAACGAAGTGCGCCGCTTCTTCAGCGGCGTGGTTGAGCGACATCGAGGCCAGCCACACCGCGCGTGCTCGGGGAATCCAGCTGCTCTCGAGCGAGAGCACGTGCTTCTCGAGCTGCTTCAGCTCGGCGCGCGTGAAGTCTCCGCGCCGGCGCAGGCGATCGAGGAAATCGAACGTCGAAGGGGTGAGCACCTCGATGCCGCCGACCTTGGTGCGCACGTCGATTCCGACGAAGCGGCCGATCTCGCGCGCAAGGTGCCGGAACGTGGTCGCGATGCCGACCTCATCCACTTGATCGAGGGGTGCGTCGCCGGCTTCCGCTTCCACCTAGTCGAGGAAGCTGCGTTGGCTGACCACCGGAGAGGTGTTGATGAGACACAATTCCCGCTCGGAGACCTGCACGGCGTCGGTGGATGACGCGAGGCCCTTGCGCGCCAGCGACCAGAAGACGCCTTCCGCGTTCTGGTACACGACGAGCGAGTCCAACTCGCGGCGCACACGCAGCTCGACCTGGCGAGGGAGATGCGCGGGCGTCACGTGGAACTGTCCGACCAGCACCATCACCAACGGCGCGTCGTCGGCCTGGAGCGCGGTGGAGATCGCCTCCGACGCACCCTGATCGCGGATCTCGAGCGAGCGGGGCCCAGGCGCGCGGCGATCGATGGCGATCACCCGCAGCTTCTTCTTTCGCGCGAACTCGAGGATCGGCGCGAAGCCCGGCCAGATGTCGAACGGCCCGCGGTAGGGGTGACCGATCTTCGAGAGGAAGCGCTTCTCGGTGAGCTTGCCGGCGAGGAACGCATCGA
>JAEUJS010000528.1 GCA_016792935.1 Archangium sp.
CGGCTACCGCAGCGCGTGGGAATGGCCTGACGCTCAGCCCGGATCGTAGGGGTCGTTCTCGGCCGGTTCCCACAGCTCGATGGTCATGCCGTCGGGCCCGGGAATGTGCGCGAACTTGCCGTTCGGCTCGGGAGGAAATTCACGCACCGGCTTGATGCCCTGCTCGGCGAGCTTCGCGAGCATCCCAGCGAGATCATCGACACGCAGGTTCAACATGAACTCGCGCGAGCTGCCGGTGAAGTAGTCGGTGTCGCGCTTGTGGAACCCGAGCACGGTGTACGCCTTCTTGCCCGTCTCTCGCTCCAGGAACGGGAACATCTGGCCCCACGCTTCCATCGGCACGCCGAGCTTGTCCTTGAACCACGCGCCCGTCGCCGCGCCATCGGTCTTGAAGAAGAAGCCGCCCAGTCCAGTGATCTTCGCCATGTGACTCCTCACATGCTGCAGGGAATGTCCGTGCACGCGCCCCACATGCCGACGCGATTGGTCTTCGCTTCAGCCTCGTAGGTCGCGAACTCTTCCTGGCGTGACGTGCCGCTCGGCTTCACGAAGAGGAAACACGCGAGCCCACGCGTGGCGAGCTCCTTGTTGAGGTCGACGCCGTCCACCTTCACGTAGGCGAGCGTGCGGCCGAAGCGATCGGTGCAGCCCAGCTCGTCGTAGGTGAGCTCCAGCGTCTTCCCCGCGACCTGCGAGACGGTGAAGTTCTTCGCTTCCTGCCCGTAGCAGTCGTTCTTGCCGTTGGTGGTCTCAGGCGTATCGACGAGGAGCAGACGAATGCGCGTACCCCCGACGAGCTCGATGGTGTCTCCGTCGACGACGAAGTCGACCTGCGCCGTCGAAGGGCCGCACTTGCTCATCGTGGGGCCGCACGCGCTCAATGCGGCGGCCCCCAGCAACACCAGCAGCGCTCTCACGGACACGCAGGATTCGCGAGGCCCGGCGAGCCACGGTTGGTGGTCGTGCCGTACGTCGTGCCCATCGGCGTGTTGCAGTGGTTGGTGTCGTTGTCGGCCGGGGTCAGGAAGCTCGGGTTCACCTGCTCCGAGATGCCGTTGCCTCCGCCCGCGGTGGTGACGGTGTCAGCCACGCCGCCATCGGGGTTGAAGAGCGTGATGACCGACGTGGTGGTGAGCGCGCTGGTCGTCGTCGCGATGGGCGTCGGCAGGCCGCCGTTGGCCGCTGCGGTGCCGTTGCGAGCGACCACGAAATACGTCATCGCGGCGGCGGGCACGCAGTTCACCGAGGTCGCGATCAGCCGCGGCGTTCCCGTCGCGCCGATGCGGTAGGCGACGCCGTTGAGATCGAACGAACTCTTGGTGACGAACTCGAAGTACTCGCCGTCGGCGTCAGCGAGCGCGCCAGGGTCGCTCATCCATTCCGTAATGACGAGATCTCCATCGGGCGGAGGAACCAGCGGGCGCGCCATCATCGTGCCGGTGTCGAAACACGTGCCGGCCATCATGCACGCGTGGTTCGGCTGACCAGGCGAACCGAAGTCACCGCCGCCGTCGGGGTTGAAGCGCGCGGTCGCGGCGCAGAACGCGGACTGCGTGTCGTTGGCGACGGGGTCGAGCAGCGTGGGGTCGAGCTGCCAGGACGCTCCGGCGTTGGTGCTGGTGAGCTGGATCTCGTCGATGCCCGCGTCGTCGCCGCGGCGCAGACCGATGCGCTGGTTGCCCGTGTTGTTGAACGTGGGGCTCGAATACAGCGCGTTGGGCGTCGGCAGGTCGCCGTTGAGGAACGTGTCGGCGCTGTTGGCCAGCAAGACGTACTGACCGGGCTGCACGCGCAGACAGTCGTTGCTCGTCAGCCGCGAGCTGACCGTGTTCCGGTAGATGGTGAGGTCGTTCAGATCGACCGGAGCGCGCGCGAGCACCTCGAACCATTCCTTGTCGGTGTCGGCGCCGCCCGGGTCGGGCATCACCTCGGTGATCACCAGATCTCCGAAGTTCGGAGCGGTGATGGGGCGCATGCCGCCGTCTTCGATGCACGTGCCGGTCGTCGCTTCGGGCACGCACACGGGGTTCTCAGCGCCCGGCGTTCCCGCGTTGTTGCCGAAGTAGAGCGTGCCCGGAGGCGTGTTGCAGAAGTTCGCTTCCACCGCGAACGCCGGAGTCGGAGGCAGCGACACGCCATCGAGCATGCGAGAGCGGGCCGCGCGCGGAGCGGTGTTGTAGGTGAACTCACCGAGCACCGTGCTGCCGCAGCGAATGCCGATCTGCCCGGAGGAGTTCGACAGCGCTCCGAGTGACGTGCCGTACGCGACGTTCACCCACGCCGGGTTGGTGCCTGAGCGCACGTCACCGAAGACGAAGTAGCCGTTGGCCGCGACGTTCCCGGAGGGAATCGAGAAGGTGGCCTCTCCCGAGCCGTCGGTGTTGCGGCGATAGAGCGTCAGGCCGGTGAGATCGGCGGCGGTGTTCCTGGTGTTGTAGATCTCGATCCACTCGTTGCCGGTGTCGGTGCCGTCGGGGTCGGGCATGAACTCGGTGATTACGAAGTCACCCGCCGCGCGGCCGGTGCAGTCGATGACGTTGCCGCAGCTCGGGTTGGCGACGCCGGGGCTGCCGAAGTCGCCGCCGCCATCAGGCACCCAGCGCGTGGGCGCGGGGCAGAAGTTCATCGGGTCGTCGTTGCTGACCGGATCGAGCCGCGTGGGATCCAGCTGCCACGACTTGCCCGAGACCGACGCGAGCAGCGAGACCGAGTCGACCCCCGCGTCGCCCTTCGAGATCGACAGCTGCTGGTTGGTGTCGGACAACGACAGGCCCGTGTAGACGAACTGCGGCGTGGGCAGGTTGCCGTTCACGAACGGATCAGCTGAGCGCGCGAGCAGCACGAATTGACCGGTCTGCACGCGAAGGCAGTTCATCGAGTTGAGCCGCGTGGTGTCGCTGGTGGTGCTGATGGTGAGGTCGTTCAAGTCGACGTTGGCGCGCGCGAAGAGCTCGATGTACTCGCCCGTCGTGTCGCTGGTGGCCGCCGGAGAAGACATCACCTCGTTGATGACGAGATCTCCCTCGGCGGGGCCGGTGATGGCGCGCGGCACGCCGTTGTCGAGACAGGTGCCGCTCATCGCCTCGGGCACGCACTGCGCGTTGCGCTGACCCGGCGAGCCGGCGTTGTTGCCGAAGTAGACGGTGCCCGTCGGTGCGTCGCAGTAGTTCGCCTCGACGGCAGCGAGCGTCGCGTTCGGCTCTTCGAGGCCGTTCAACATGCGGCTGCGCTCAGCCTTGCCGGCGGAGTTGTAGGTGAACTCGGCAAGCACCGTCATGCCGCAGCGCACGCCGACCACGCCGCGCGAGTTGCCGAACGAGCCGAGACCGTCGGCGTAGCTGTAGTTGATCCACGCGGGGTTCGGGCCGCTGCGGATGTCGCCAAAAGTGAAGTAGCCGCGTGCGGGAGCCGACCCGGCGCGAATGACGTGCGACTTCGCTCCCGAGCCGTCGGTGTCGCGCGTGTAGATGGTGAGGCCCTTCATGTCGAGCGGAGTGCCGAGCGTGTTGAAGACCTCGAACCACTCTCCGCCGGTGTCGGTGCCCTCGGGGTCGATCATCACCTCGGTGATGATCAGATCGCCCATCGCGCGACCCTTGCAGGCGTCGGTCATGGGATCAGGCGGACACGCGGTGAGCGCCAGACACGCCGAGACGGCGAGGAGACATCGGAAGAAGTGCTTCATCTATTCACCATCGTCCTTGTCGAGGCTCCCGGCCTTGGAGTCCGTCGACAACATGCGCTCGAGCTCTTCACTCGGCGCCAAGACCTGACCGGGCAACGTTACCTGCATCTGCAGCGAATCGAGACCCCGCGCGTTGCGGTACTTCTGCACGACTCCTCGCACCTGCACGTACTCACCGCGCTTGAACTGGAGACCGGTGTTGAGGAGCACGTCGCGATCCCAGAACACGATGTCGAAATTCTGCGTGCGGGTGCGCGCGAGCTTCACGACCGCGGGGCCGTTCTCGCGCTGAATGACGTCCTGCACTGCGCCGAGCAAGGTGACTTCCTGACCGAGGCGCTGCTCGAGCCGCAGCATGGCGTCCCACCGCGTGAGCGCGATGTGCGAATCGGGGTGTTCGTCTTGCTCTTTTTCGAAGCGCGAGATGGCCTGCTCACGCTCGGCCCACCAGCGCAGGCGCTCGTCGTAGTCGTCGTAGTGCATCGCGCCGGGCTTCCAGATGCCGCGCTTCTCGGCGATGGCTTCTTTCTGCGCTTCCACGAACTCGCGGTGGAAGCGACGTGAGCGGCCGTACTTCACGAAGTAGGGCGAGTTGCCCGAGCGAACGCACTCGACGTTGTAGTTGACCCACTGGCCGTTCTTCTTCGCGAAGATGTACGCGAGGTAGCGGCCGTAGAAGTCGCGGATCTCTCCGGGGTGATCGCGCTCGATGCGCACGCTGGTGACGCCCTCGAAGAAGTCCTGCGCGAAGTGCTTGGCGTCTTCACCGGCCGGAGTGGCCATCTTCACCGGGCGCGCCGAGTTGCCGCGCAGCTTCTTCTTGTATTCCTCCCAGCCGGCGGCGAACGCCTCGCGTTCCCAGTCTTTCTTGAAGGTCTCTTCGGTGTCGATGGCGAGCAGACGCAGCGAGGCCTGCAGCCCGCGCACGCGCACGGTGTCTCCGTCGATCACGGCGGCGGGACCTTCGAAGGGAAACTCACCGAGCTCGAGCGAGACGACTTCCAGCTTCTTGAGGAGCGCGGAGGTCTCGTCACGCGTGAAGCGCTTGGTGGCCGCCGTCGTTCCGCACCCGGAAGCAGCCACTGCGAACGCGAGGAAGAGAGAGAAGAAGCGCATCAGGAATTAGAACGACGTGCGGAGATCGAGCTGGAAGCGGTGCTCGGGGTTGGGAATGCGATTGGCCGTGGACGCGCGCTGATCCAGCCACACAAAGAGGTCATACCGAAGACCAATTCGTGTCCCTTTGGTGACGATCCACGCGGCCTCGAGGAAGCTCCACACGTTGCTCTCGAGGTAGGTCGGATCTTCGGTGTCCTGGTTCAGGTAGCGCGAGCGCAGGCGCAGCTGCAACCAGTCGGTGGGCTGGCTGCGGATCTCCGCGTAGATCTGCGCGTCGACGCGGAAGTGATCGTCGTACCGAATGTCATCGCGCATCGTCACCGCGCCGAGGAGCGTGACGTTGAAGAGGCGGTAGTTCGGCATCACCTCGAGGCGCATCGCAAACTTGTAGAAGTCGCCGCCGCAGGTGAGCGGCTGGCCTTCGGTGAGCACGATGGT
>JAEUJS010000122.1 GCA_016792935.1 Archangium sp.
GTGCCGGTGCAGCGAACAGCCGAGCTCCTGCGGCAGGTGATCGAAATCTTCGAGTGGAATCTCCAACGACCACTTCTCGAGATCGATTCGCGCGACGTCGGGCACGCCGAAGACCTAACGGGCGGCTGTCGGGGCCGCACGTCAACGTCATGACGAGGTCGGATAACGCTTTTCTGGCCGCGGGCTCTTCGTGACATGGCCCTCGACCTTCGCGTTGCCGGCCCGTGTCACGAGTCGTGGGACTCGATGCGCGGAGATGCACGTTCGCGATTCTGTTCGCGATGCCAGCTCTCGGTCTTCGACTTGCGTCACTTGAGCGAAGGTGAGATCCGGTCGTTGGTCTCGAGCCAGGGGCGATTCTGCGGCCGGCTCTACACGCGACCCGATGGCACGGCGCTGACCCGCGATTGCCCCAGTGGAGTGCGCGCGAGCAGGCTCAAGCTGGCGCGGGGCTTCAGCGCGGCGCTCGCGCTCCTCTTCGGGTTGGCCGGCTATCGCGCGCTGACCGGGCGAGCGCCGGACCCACGCAGCGAGCCCGAAGTACCCCTGGTTGCGCGCATGACCGAGCGCCTCGTTTCATTTCGCGAATTTCTGCGCTCGACCGAGACGTTCGGGGCGCTCGTCGATCGGCTCTCGCCACCGCCACCGCCACCGCGGTTCACGATGGGCATCATTCGCGGCACGAGCACGAAGCCGAGCAAGCCCTGATCAGAGCTCGACCTTCTTCTCGGTGAATTGCGTGCCGTCGTGGCGCAACATGAGCCCCTTGCCTTCGCCGCGCGTCATGATCGCCACGGGCCGCTTCCACAGCGCCTGCAGGTTCTTCAGCGTCTCGCGCGCGTAATTGGGGTCGAGGTCTTGCCCGTCGTGCTTGTGCGAGAGCACCAGCTCACCCTTGTTGTCGTGGTTCGCATCGACCACGTCGATCACGGGCTGGCCGAAGTTGGTGAGCGACTGGAGCAGCTTGTTCTTCACCTTCTTGAACTCGCGGGTGGCGATCTCCCACGTGTTCTTCTTGTCGTTGAAGTTGAAGACGAAGAGCTTCTGCTCGATCGCGAACTCCGGAGTCAGGAACGCGTCGATGAACGTGATGTCGTTGTAGTGCTTGCGCACCTCGAAGATCTTCTCGCGGCCGGCGCCGAGCTTCTTGTCCCAGCTCCGACGCGCGCGCAGATCGTCGCACTCTTCCCATTCCTTGCCGAAGCGACCCTTGTTCCAGCGATCTTCGATGTCGCGGAACAGCTCGATGCCGAGCTTGTAGGGGTTCAGCTTTCCCTGCTGCGTGGCCATCGTGCCGGAATGGTGATCGGCGTAGTCGATGATCTCGTGATCCTTCAGCGCCCGCGTCGTCATGATCGTCGAGTGCCAGTAGCTGGCCCACCCTTCGTTCATGATCTTCGTCTGGCCCTGCGGCGCGAAGTAGTACGCCTCCTCGCGCACGATGCTCAGGATCTCGTGTTCCCAGTCTTCGAGCGGAGCGTGCTCCAGCAAGAACGCCAACACGTCGCGCTGCGGCCGCTCGGGGAACTTCTTCTGCAGCTGCTTCTCGGTCTCGACCTTCTTCTGCTGCGCTTCCACGAACTCTTTCGGGTTCATGTACGGGCGCATGTAGTCGCGGTCGACGCGAATGCCTTCGGCGCGCGTGTTCTGCTGCGTCTTCTCGATCTTCGGGTCGGGGTTGCGCTTGATGTGGGGCGCGTACTGGTCGATCAAGTTCTCGAGCGAGAGCGCGACGTCGATGAAGTCTTCGACCTTCTCGACGCCGATCTTGTCGATCCACCGGCGCACGCGAGTGGCGTGGTTCGCCATCTCGTCCATCATCTTCCGGTTGGTGAACTTGAACGTGAAGTTGTTCTTGAAGAAGTCGTTGTGGCCGTAGACGTGCGCCATCACCAACTTCTGATCGACCTCGGCGTTCGCCTCGAGGAGGTACGCGTACGAGGGGTTGTTGTTGATGACGAGCTCGTAGATCTTCGAGAGCCCGTACTCGGAAGACTTCGCGAGCTGCTCGTATTCCATGCCCCAGCGCCAATGCGGGTAGCGCGTGGGGAAGCCGCCGTACGCGGCGACCATGTTGAGCTCTTCGGTGCTGAGCACTTCGAAGACCTGATCGAAGAAGTCGAGGCCGAACGCGCGCGCGTAGCCTTCGATCTCCACCTTCAGATCCTGCAGCCGTGGCGTGAGTGACTTGGGCATCGTGGGTTACCGACCCTTGCCGAGGAAGTCTTTGATCGACGAATAGATCGCGTCTTTGTCGGCGATCTCGCTCAGCGACACCTTCTCGCTGTCACCGAGGTGCTCGCGCAGATCCTTGATGAACTGGCCGCTGCCATACGGAGATTCCACCTGGCCGTACGCGAACTGGTTCACGTCGGTGAGGATGTCGGTCTTCAAGAGCTCGATGCACTGCCGCGTGTCGTCGGCCGACCAGTTGTCACCGTCGGAAAAGTGGAACGGGTAGATGTTCCAGCTGCTCGCGGGGTAGTCGGCCTTGATGATGTCGCGGCACAACTTGTACGCGCTCGAGATCATCGTGCCGCCCGACTCGCGCGTGTGGAAGAACGTCTCGCGATCGACTTCACGCGCCACGGCGTCGTGAATGATGAAGCGCGTCTCCAGACCTTTGTATTGAGACTTGAGCCACGTATCGAGCCAGAAGCTCTCGATGCGCACGATCTCCTTCTGCTCGTCGCCCATCGAGCCCGACACATCCATCATGTAGATGATGACCGCGTTCGTCTCGGGGAGGTTCTCGAGCTTGAACGTGCGGAAGCGGATGTCCTGCTTGATGGGGATGATGATGGGCTTGTCGGGGTTGTACGTGCCCGTGGCGATCTGCCGCTTCAGCGCTTCCTTGAACGTGCGCTTGAAGTGACGCAGCGACTGCGGGCCGACCGTGTTGATGCCCGTGTACTTGATGCGCGTGGTGACGATCTTCTCGGACCCGCGGTGTTCGATGTTCGGCAGCTGCAGCTCTTCGCCGAGAATCGCCGCCAGCTCGTCGAGCGACACGTCGACCTCGAGCACGTGCTGGCCTTCGCCTTCGCCCGCCTTGCCTGAACCATCTCCGGGCTGCTGCGGCCCCTGGCCGATCTGATCGCCGGGGTTGCCTTCGCCCTGGCCCACGCCGCCCTGCCGTGAGCCGTGTTTGAAATGCGGCACGTCGATGAACGGCACGGGAATGGAGATGAAGTCCTTCCCCTTCTTGCCGAGCATTTCGCCCTGCTGAACGTACTTCTTGAGGTTCTGTTTGATCTTCCCGCGGACGATTTGTTTGAACCGTCCGTGGTCTCGATCGATGCGCAGGGCCACGCGTTATTCCTTCGCGTCGCCGCGGGCGAAGATGCTCGCCACGAAGTTGAGAACGTCGGTGGCCGACTCTTCGTCGTACCCGAAGTTCTTGATGAGGCGGCTCTTCACCACGTCGATCTTCTCCTGCGTCTCCTTGTCGACGACGGAGCTCACCAGCGTCTTGAGCTTGATGCTGTCCTTCTGATCTTCGAACAGCTTGAGCTCCAACGCCTTCTGGAGCCGCTCGTTGGTGCGCCAGTTGAACGTCTTGCCGTCGATGGCGAGCGCGCCGATGTAGTTCATGATCTCGCGTCGGAAGTCGTCCTTGCGCGAGTCGGGAATGTCGATCTTCTCTTCGATCGATCGCATCAAGCGCTCATCGGGCTCCTCGTAGAGACCGGTGTACTTGTTCTTGATCTTCTCCTTCTGCGTGTAGGCCTTCACGTTGTCGATGTAGTTGCTGCACAGCTTGGCGATCGCGTCTTCGTCCGCGCTGATCGCCCGCTGCACCTCGTTCTTCACGACGTCTTCGTATTCCTGCTTCACCACGTTCAAGAGCTCGCGGTACTTCTTGCGCAGCTCTTCGCTGGCGATGAGCGAGTGCTGTTTCAAACCCGTCTCGAGCTCGTTCAAGACCATGAACGGGTTGATCGACGACTCGCTCTTGTCGCTCACCAGCGCGTTGCTGATCTTGTCCTGAATGTAGCGAGGAGAAATGCCTTCCAGGCCTTCACGCAGCGACTCCTTGCGGAGCTCCTTGATGTTGTCCTCGGTGAAGTTGGGGAGCGTCTTGCCGTTGTAGAGCTTCAACTTCTGAATCACCGAGAGGTTGTGCTTCTTCGGCTCTTCCAGACGCGTGAGCACCGCCCACATCGCGGCCATCTCGAGCGTGTGCGGGGCGATGTGCTTGCCCTTGATGCGCACCGAGTTGAACTCCTTCTCGTAGATCTTGATCTCCTCACCGAGCTTCGTGATGTACGGGATGTCGATCTTGATGGTGCGGTCTCGCAACGCTTCCATGAACTCGTTGCTCTCGAGCTTCTTGAACTCGGGCTCGTTGGTGTGGCCGATGATCACTTCGTCGATGTCGGTCTGCGGGAACTTCTTGGGCTTGATCTTGTGTTCCTGCGTCGCGCCGAGCAGGTCGTAGAGGAACGCGACGTCGAGCTTCAGCATCTCGACGAACTCGATGACGCCGCGGTTCGCCACACAAAATTCGCCGTCGAAGTTGAACGCGCGCGGGTCTGAGTCGGTGCCGTATTCCGCGATGCGCCGGTAGTTGATGTCGCCGGTCAACTCGGTGGAATCCTGGTTCTTCTCGTCCTTGGGCTGGAACGTGCCGATGCCGATGCGATCTTTCTCGCTGAAGACCAGGCGGTTCACGCGCACGTGCGAGAACACCTTCGCCAGATCGCCCTCGTACTTCTGCAAGAGCATCTTGAAGACGAGGCGGCAGTGCGGGTTCAGCTCACCCAGCTCGGGAATCGTGAACCCCGTCGACGGCGGAGAGAGCTCACCGAACAACTTGCCGCGCATCTCGCGAGGAATCAGCTTGAGCGGCTCTTCGTGGAGCGGCGACTTGATGATCCCCGACAGCACCGAGCCGTCAGCGAGCGTCAGCTTGTCGGGGAAGTTCCACGAGTAGGTGTAGCAGGCGCCCTCGGGCTGGCGGCTGTAGTCCTCGACGCCGCGCTTCAAGATGCGCGCGATGGTCGACTTCGACGAACCGACCGGGCCGTGGAGCAAGATGACGCGCTTCTCGGCGCCGTAGCCATGCGCGGCCGCCTTGAACACGTTCACCAACTTCATGAGCGGCACGTCGAGCCCGAAGACCGCGTCGCGGCCACCGTTCTTCTCGTCGCTGAAGAAGTGGTAGCGCACGAGGCGCTTCTTGTTGTCGATGTACTCGGTCTTCCCGTGGCTCAAGATCATGTCGTACACGCGCTGGTAGGCGGTGCGCGTGACGCGGGGGTTGGCTTTCACCAACTCGAGGTATTCGTCGAAGCTGCCTTCCCAGTTCAGCGTCTGGTACTCGCGCTTGTCCTGGAGTGCGGCGATCTTCTGCGACCAACTCGTGGTGCTCATGGGCGTTCGCGATCCTGTCTGTGACAAAGCCCCTTGGGGCGACGGCGTTGGGTGGAGAAACGTGTGGTTTGCCCCGCCGCGGGATGGGACCGCGGGTGCGACGCGGGGCGAAATCCGAAAGACGAAACGATCAAAGCAGAGCAGGGCGCCGGTGGGGAATACGTCAAAACGTCAGTCCGACACCCACACCCTTCTCAAGTCGTACCACGCGACTGAAGGTTGCAATCCGTGCACGCGCTTCTTAGCGGCGTCGAGTGACTGCCGATTGGTCATCAGCATCAACGGCTGGAGCGCGTACACCCGTTCGTGCAGCTGTCGCTCGAGCGCGCGTCGCTTCGGAAGGTCGAACTCGCTGCGAATCTGTTCGATCAGGCGATCCGTCTCGGCATCGTTGAAGCCGGCGTAGTTCGAGCCCGCGTCGATCTGCGACGAATGGAAGACCTGGAAGAGATCCTGGTCGGTGTCGAACTCCGTCCACACGCGGCTCATGACGTCGAAGTCGTGCTTGTTCACGCGCGCCGACAACGTGGCCACCTCGACGCGCTCGATCTCGAGCTCGATGCCCACGGTGCGGTACTGCTCCTGGAGCATCGGCACCAGTCGCCCCAATCGCACCGATGTCGCGGGCAGGAGGAACGAGAACTTCAGCGGCTTGCCGTTGCGCTCGCGCACGCCGTCGCCGTCGAGATCTTCGAAGCCTGCATCGCTCAGCAATGCGCGCGCAGCGTTGGGGTCGAACGTTCGCGTCGGCGTCTTCGAGCACGAGTCGCTCTGCGGAAAGTATGGACACGTGGTGGGCACCTCGAGCTCGAGATCGATCACCTTGCTCACCAGCTTCGCGTCGTAGAGGTACTGCAGCGCATTGCGAACGCGCGCGTCGTCGAACGGAGGCCGTCGCTCGTTCCACGCCACGTAGCTGAAGCTGTTGTCGAAGCTGCGAATGCGGTTCCAGTCACGCTTCGCCCATGCGGTCGACGGCTCGTCTTTCTCCAGCGCGCGCCAGAGCGCCGGCGTGATGTTGGTCATCAGATCGAACTCGCCCTTCTCGAAGACCGCAGCCGCGGCGGTGTGATCCTTCACGAAGCGGAAGACGATGTTCTGCAGGTAGCCGGTCGTCGCGTCTGCGCGCCGCTCGAGCGTGAGCTTCTGGCCGCGGTCCCACGACTTCACGACGTAGGGGCCCGTGCCGATCGGCTTGAGACCGATCGCGTTCCAATCGCCGGCGAGCTGCGCCCTGCTGAAGATGAACACTCGCGCCAGGGCCCGAATCGCGAAGACCGAAGGCGCCTTCCACTTCAGCTCAACTGTGCTCGCGTCGATGGCCTTCCACGATGCAAGCGTGGCGAGCTCTCCGCGTGCTCTCGAGGTGCGCTTGGTCACGTCCATGATGGTGTCGAGCGTGGCAACCACGTCCTTCGCTTCGAACGCGGAGCCGTCGGAGAACGTGGCGGAGCGCAGGCTGAACGTCGTCGTGAGGTGATCATTGCTCTCGGTCCACCGTGCGGCGAGTCCCGGGCCGAGCGTTCCGTCGGCCTTCAACTCGACCAGCGTGTCCATCACGTTGCGAGCGACCATTCGAAACAGCATCGCCTCGAAGGAGTCGTCGTCGAGGTGGTTGAGCGTCGCGGGCTCGGTCATCAGGCGCACCACGAGCGTGCCGCCATCGCGCGGACTTTGCGCCGACTCGGCGGGGAGTCGCCCGTCGAGCCATTCAGGCGAAGCCGTGATTCGAGGCGCACCGCTCGCGTCGGCAGTCGAAGACGACTTGCACGCCACGAGACAGAAACAGAGGGTGAGGAGAACGAAGGCGAACCGCACTTCAGCTGATGATGTTCGCGTCCTTCGGAGCGTTCATTCCGACCACGAAGGTCTTGAACTGATCTTCGGGCATCGACCGGAGCTCGCCGTACGGATCGCGGAAGAACACCTTCTTGTCGGCCACGCGCTCGAACGTCACGGCGTGGTTGAAGTCGCCCTGATCGATCTGGAGGATGATCGGTCGGTTCTGCGCGCTGCGTGCGTCGTAGCTGCGCAGCTTCTCGAGCACCTTCGCGCCTTCCGCTTCAGTCTGGAAACGCTCGGACCGGTAGTTGACGCCGAACAGCTGACGGAGCACCTGCGTCTGCTGCTCCGGGCGCAAACCCTGCTGGAGCATCTTGCCGGCGTCATCAAACGAGCCGTGCGCGCTGGGAACGAAGTCGAGGTTCTTCCCGTTCCCGAACTCCATGGCGGCGGTCTGGAAGATGGTTTGGCTGATCGATCGCCCATCGCGCGTCGCGGCATCGCCCTCGTGCAACATCAGCTCGCTGTTGCCGCGCATCTTTGCGCGACCCTGCGGGCCGGTGAGGTCGCTCATCAAGCGGACGTATTCGGCAGGCTCTTCGGCGACCAACTCGAACTGCATCGAGGTCACCGTGCACGTCGGCGCGTCACCCTGATCGATGCGGTTGGGGTTGACGATGTCGCGCAACACCGACTCCATCAGCTCGCTCTTCGTCGTGTCCTTGCTCAGCGAGGTGTTCATCGGCTGCGCCGCGAACCTGGCCAGGTTCGAGAGGAGCGTTTGCCCCTTGGAATCGACGTTGGTGAGCGCTTCAGGCGTCTTCTCGATCAGCGCGCCGACCAACTTCGCCGTGCCCGTCGAAGCGCCCTTGAGCGCGGTGGTGAGCTGACCGACCTGCGTCGTCGAGAGGTTGAGTTTGGACTTCGCGAACTCGTAGACCTGCGTCGCTGCCGAAGTGGCGCCCTTGAGGAACGTCGGGGTCTCGAGGCGGTTGTTGATCGCGTCGCGGAGTGCAGCGGCGTCAGCGGTGTCCGAACGGCCAACGAGCGCAGCGCGGGTCTCTTCGTAGCTCAGCGCGCCGATTCCATCGTCCGTCTTGCCAGCGGTGCGACCGATGCCGTCATCTGTCTTGCCGACAGTGCGACCGATGCCGTCGTCTGTTTTGCCAGCCGTGCGCCCGATGCCGTCGTCCGTCTTGCCCCTGGTGCGGCCAATGCCGTCGTCGGTCTTGCCCTTCGTGCGTCCAAGGCTGTCGTCGGTCGCGCCCCCGCGGGTCTTGGGCGAGTTTGTCTGAAAGGTCGAAGCCGTCGTGTAACCCGTCGGAGCGGCAGGAACGGGCTGCGCAGTCACAGGCGTTACCGACACCTTCGGCACGGGCGTCGTGTTGATCGGCGTGGTCAACGGCAGGCCGGAACGGATTTTTGGATCGATCGGCATCCACACATTGTCGCATGTTTCGTCGAAACGTTGCGCCGCCGAAAACCCCCGTGAAATAACTGGCTTGCGCTAGCGTTCCGGCCTCGTGGAAACGTTCGGCCGGTACACCCTGTTGCGACGGCTCGGTGCCGGAGGAATGGGCGAAGTCTACCTCGCCACCGATCAGTCCACGGGGGCGCAGACGGTCGTCAAACGCATCCTCCCGCACCTCACCGAGAACCCTCGCTTCCTCCGACTGTTTCTCGACGAGACACGCATCGCCTCGCGGCTGAACCACCCCAACATCGCGCGCATCCACGAACTGGGTGAGGTGAGCGGCACCTGGTTCGTCTCAATGGAGCACGTCGCGGGAAAAGACCTGCGCGAGCTGCTCAAGCGCGGTCGTGAGCTGGGCCATCACGTTCCGCTCGAGGTCGCGGTCGCGATTGGCGTCGAGGTGGCGCGCGGCCTTGCGTACGCGCACACCGCGACCGACGCGCAGGGGCGGTTGTTGCGCATCGTTCACCGCGACGTGTCCCCGCACAACATCCTCATCTCGCGCGATGGGCACGTGAAGCTGATCGACTTCGGAGTGGCGAAGGCCGCCAACAAGTCGGTGCACACCGCGACGGGGATCTTGAAGGGCAAGTTCCCGTACATGTCTCCGGAGCAGGCGCACGCCAAGCCGGTCGACGTGCGCACCGACGTCTTCGCGCTGGGCATCGTGCTGTGGGAGATGATTTGCGCGCGCTATCTGTTCCGCGGGAAGAGTGACGCCGCGACGCTGAAGTTGGTGCGCGAGGCGCTGGTTCCGCCGCCCTCGACGCTGCGTGACGACGTGCCCGAAGCGCTCGAACGGCTGCTGCTCAAGGCGCTGCGCAAGGAACCGCGCGATCGCTATCCGTCCGCCGACGCGATGCGCGAGGCCCTCGAAAACGTCGCAGCCGGCATGGCGCCGGCGGATGTCTCGAAGTGGTTCAAGGAATACGAGGACCTTCCCGGACTCGAGCGGCTGCTGAGCTCCAGCGATGAGCTGCCGGTGCAGCAGGTCTCGGGAAGCGCCGACACGCGAAGTGCCGCGCCGACCGCCGCCGAGTCGCAAGAGGTGCCGACGGTCGCGGACTCTCCGAGCCGCAACAGCAACTCCATTCGTCCCACGCGCGCCGATCGCTTTCCAAGTGGCGAGACGCCGCCTGACGCCAAAGTGCGCGAGCTGTTGGCGCAAGTTGCTGGCCGCCCAACCAACATCGGCAAGCAGGCCACCAGTTTCATCGGCCGCGTTGCAGAGCTGGCCGATCTGCACCAACTCTTTCGTCAAGGCGCGCGCCTCATCACGTTGCTCGGGCCGGGCGGCACGGGGAAGACGCGCCTCTCGCTCCAGTTCGGCTCGCAGCTCGTCACGCACTTCGACGCGAGCGAGAAGGGCAAGAAGCGCGGAGGCGTGTGGTTCTGCGATCTCACCGAAGCGCGTGATCGCGACGGCGTGTGCATCGCGGTCGCGCGTGCGCTCGGCGTGCAGATGGTGCCAGGCGACATGGTCAAGCTGCTCGGCCACGCCATCGCAGGTCGCGGCGAGACGCTGCTGGTGCTCGACAACTTCGAGCAGGTGGTGGCCGTCGCCGCAGAGACCGTCGGCGTATGGTTCAAGGCCGCTCCGCAAGCGCGCTTCGTCGTGTCCTCGCGTGAGCTGCTGCGCGCTGACGACGAGACGGTTTTCGAAGTGCCTCCCCTGCGCACGCCGAAGCCGAGTGATCCCGATTCGCGCTCAGCAGAAGCAGTCGAGCTGTTCATCGAACGCGCGCGTACTTCACGCCCGGGCTGGCAACCCGACGAGAAGGAAGTCGCCGCCATCGCCGAGCTCGTCCGTCAGCTCGACGGCATGCCGCTGGCGATCGAACTCGCGGCTGGTCGCGCTGGTGTTCTGACGCCGTCACAGCTCGTGCAGCGCATGCCGCAGCGCTTCTCGATTCTGGTCGACCGTCGTGGAGCGGTGGAACGCCAGGCCACTCTCCGCGGCGCGATCGATTGGTCGTGGAGCAGCTTGTCTCCGCCCGAAGCATCGATGCTCGCGCAGCTCTCGGTGTTTCGCGGCGGCTTCAGTGCCGACGCCGCCGAGTCAGTCGTGAAGCTCGAGAACGAGGCTGCGATCTCGGTGTTGATGGGGCTGCGGGCGAAGTCGCTGGTGCGCGCGTATTTCCCGAGCGGAGACGAGAACCAGACGCGCTTTGGTCTCTACGAGACGATTCGCGAATACGCCGCCGAGAAGCTCGCGCGGTTCACCGATCAAGGGACGGCGTTCGAGCGCCACGCGACGTTCTACATCGCGCTTGGTCAGCGGCTGTCGGCGGGCGCGGAAGGGAGCAAGTCGAAGCTCGACGAACTCGATCTCGAGCGCGAGAACTTGAGTGTGGTGTTCGAGCGCGCTCGTGTCGCCAAAGACGGTCAGAAGGCGCTGGCCGCAGGCCTCGCGCTCGACCCGCTGCTCACGCTTCGTGGCCCCTTCGCACCGCATCTCGAGCTGCTCGATCACGTCGTCGAGCTGGTGAGGGCTACGCCGACGATGGCGGGACAAGCCCTCGAGGCGCGCGGGCGGGCACGAACAGCGCGTGGACGTCTCGCTGAAGGAGAGTCAGATCTCTTCGATGCGCTCGAACTCGCCGAGCGAACCGGCGCGCATGCCTCGGCCGCGCGTATCAACTACCTGCTGGGTGCCGTGCAGCGAACGTTCGGCCGTCGCAAGGACGCGATGGACTTCCTGCAGACCGCCATCGCGCAGTTCAAGGCGACCGATGAGTGGTTCTATCGCGGTCGAGCGGTCAGCAGCCTCGCCTCGGTGAAACAGGAAATGGGCAACGAGGCGGCTGCGCTCGAGCTCTTCAACGAGGCGCTCGAGATTCACCGCAAGGTCGGCGATCGCCGCTACGAAGGCATCACGCTGGCCAACCTCGGCGTACAGCAGCAGGATCTCGGGCTGCTCAAGCAAGCGCGTGCGAACTACCAGGCGGCGCTGGCGATTCACCGCGAGCTGGGCAACCGGCGCTCCGAGGGCGTGAGCTACGTGAACCTGGGAGATCTCGCTGCAGATCTCGAGCAGCCGGGTCAGGCACTCGCGGCGTACGAGA
>JAEUJS010000577.1 GCA_016792935.1 Archangium sp.
TGTTGACTGCCTTCGTCTCCTCATCGAGCTGGGCGTGTTGTCAGTCCGCGAGGGGGACGCCGAGCGATACGCCCAGGCCCGTGACAGTGATGCTCTCTTCGACGTCAACGAGCGGATCCTCGCGCATCTGGTATCGGCGCCGGTGCCGCCAGCGTTCGCCTTAGAACCTGAGCGTCTCCTCGAGGAACCGCTTCCCGAGACGGACGAGGGCCAACGGCAGCGGCACCGCGCGATAGTGGTTCGCCGCCTCCTCGACGACCCCGTGCTCTATTACGACGAGCTCGACCCGACCGCGTTCGAGTGGCTCGATCACAGCCGCGGCTGGCTGTACCGACTCCTCGAGGACGCGGGCTTCACGGTCGAGAAGCGCCTCGAGGGGCTCGCGGCGGTGGATCCCACCTCGATCACCACGGACACCTCCTTCCCCGACGGTGGTTCGACCACGAAACACGCGGCGATCCTTCTCGCGGAACAGCTGGTTCGCCTGCGGAAGAAGGGGACCAACGCCGTCACTGACACCGAGGTCACCGGAATCATCAAGAAGCTCCACGATGACTTCGGAGCTCGGTGCGGCTGGAGCAAGCAGTTCCCCGCGAATGACGATGGCTGTGCCCGTCTTGCCGTAGAGGCGCTGAAGCTCCTCGAGGCTTTCGGGCTGGTCGTTCAACATGGCGACGCATGGCAGCCGCGGCCAGCGATCGCTCGTTTCAGGCCTGGCACCCCAAGCTGGAGAACCACATGAGCACGACGGAACAACTTCCCGTTGCAGAGAGCGCCCGCTGGCAGATGCTCCGGGCCGGCATCCAGAACGTCTGGGAGTACGACAACCAGCGTTTCGTCTTCCACAAGGGCCGGCTGCTTCTGCGTGGACAGAATGAGTCCGGAAAGACGAAGGCGCTCGAGGTGCTCTTACCGTTCCTGCTCGACGCGAGCTTGCACGCGCATCGACTCGATCCCTTTGGGGCCAATGCCCGCTCGATGCACTGGAATCTGATCAACGAGTCGAACCCGAAGACTACCGTCTCCATCGGCTACGTCTGGTTGGAGCTCGGCAGACTCAACAGCGGCACAGCCGAGTACTGGACCGTCGGGGCCGGCCTCAAGGCTCGCCGCGCTTCAACGCAAGTCGATGACTGGTACTTCGCGACGCCGAAGCGAGTCGATGAAGCGCTGCATCTATACGACGCGAACAAGGTCCCGCTCACCCGTCCAAACCTGGAGGCCGCGCTCGGCACTGACGGTACCGTCTTCGGCAGCTCCGCGGCTTATCGCCGGGCGCTAAACGAGAAGCTGTTCGGACTTGGCCCCGATCAGTACGGAGCCCTCGTCGATGCGCTCCTGCAACTGCGCCGGCCACAGCTGTCGAAGGGCCTCGACCCGGAGGAGCTGTCTCGGATTCTGTCTGCGAGCCTTCCTCCGCTTGACCCGAACGTGATCGGAACGCTCGCTGAGGGCTTCGACCGCCTCGAGCGGCACCGGAGCGACCGGGAAGACTGCCAGGCCACACTCGGAGCGGTGCGGACGTTCCTGGATGTGTATCGGCAGTACGCCGGCACGATCGCCAAGGGACGAGCGCTTGAGGTCACGCGGGCGGACAGTTCCTTTCACGCGGCACGCGCGAAGTTGAAGGAGACCGAAGCCGCTCGCGACGCAGCGCTGAGGGCGCTGGATGACCTGAATGCGGCCATCGAATCACTCGAGACTGAAGACGTGAGTGTGGGCGAAAAGCTTCGAGTGCTTCGGAGCTCCGAAGAGTATCTCGCCGTGTCAAAACTGAAGGACGCCGAGCGGCAGGCGGCAGCATGGGCTTCATCTGCCAAGAACGCGACCGCAGCGCACAGGCAAAGCCGAGCGCGCGCTGCGCGAGCGCGTGAGGGGCTGTTGTCCGCCGAAAAGCTCGCCGAGCAGGATTCGGCGAACCTCGCACGCGAGAAGCGCGAGGCAACAGCAGCGGCAGATGCCAGCAGCATGTCGGCCGCCCACGACGCGGTCGTGGCTGCGCTCGATCAGGGGCGGCCGGAGGCGGCGGAGAGCACACTTCAGACGGCCCTGAGACTCAGGGAAGAGACGATCGCCGGCTTGCGAGTGCTTGTTCAGCGCGTTGACGACGCCACCCGCGCGTTGGACATCGCTACGTCGCGCGCCGCCCAGGCAGAGCAGCGCGTGCGCGGGGCGACTGAGTCGCTCGACGCTGCGGCGTCCGCTGAGCGACGCGCTCGCAGCCAGTTCCTGGAGGGCGTGGAGACGTGGCTCGCGAACTGCCGCGAACTGAAGGTCGATGCGTCCATCGTGACGGACATCGCTGCCGAAGGCATGCGCAGCTCGATCGAGGCCAACGCTGCGACGGCCCGCGAGGCGCTTGACGAGGCGCTCCGTGTTTCCAGCGTCGCTCTCGACTCCTGCGCTCTGCAGCTCGACAACGTTCGCAGCGACCATCGTAACGTGCTCGAAGAGAAGCACCGGCCACCGCAGCCGCCGGTCTGGAGAACCCCTCGCAAGACCGATCGCGCTGGAGCGCCGCTGTACCTCCTCTGTGAATTCACTCCGGGACTGGAGAGTGGGGCTCGAGCGGGCATCGAAGGTGCCCTCGAAGCATCCGGCCTGCTTGATGCGTGGTTGACCCCGACTGGCGAGCTGCTCGACGCCCACACGTCTGACGTGATCATAGTTCCGCGCGAGCGCGTCAGCGGGCCGAGCCTCGCGAACGTCTTGCGTGCCGTTCCAAGCACCAACGTGCCGGCGGAGCACATCGTTGCAGTGCTCGAGTCCATCGGCCTTGGCGAAAGTTCGTCGCCGGCATGGGTCGCACCGACCGGCGCCTTCGCGCTGGGGCCGCTGCGTGGCCAGCACTTGAAGCAAGACGTCGTCTTCATCGGCGCGGCGGAGCGGGAGCAGGCCCGGCTCAAGAGGCTCGCTGAGCTCGAAGCACGAATCTCGCTGCTCGAGAACGAACTGACGGCACGAACGCAGGACGTCGCAACGGTGCGCGAACGGAGGACCACCCTCGACGCCGAGCTCCGCGCGTTTCCGGATCTTGAGCCGCTTCGCAATCGGGTCGCAGATGTTCGTGCTCGCACCACCGAGCTCGAGGCGGCTCGCGAGACCCACTCAGACGAGCTGCAGCGAGTACGACGGGCGGACACGCTTCGTGGTGAAGCCGCGCAGGCGTTGGACACTCGTGCGAGCCAGGAAGGGCTGCGGGGCTGGATCGACAGGCTCAATGAACTGCTTGGCCGCACGGCGACCTGGCGAGTGACGGCGCAAACGCTCGTGAAGACGTTCGACAAAGCTGCTCGCTCCTCAGACCACGTCACTCAGCGCAAGAGCGAGCTCGCGGACATCGAAGGAGAAGTAGAGACCCGAGCGGCAGCCGCGCGTGATGTGCAGCGCCAGGCGACCGAAGCTCAGGCCCATTGCGATGTGCTGAGAGATTCGCTTGGCAAGACACCCGATGACCTGGACGCCACTCTGCACGAAGCAGAGAAGCGCCAGACGGAAGTCCGGCAAGAGCTCAAGGTCCGACGCGACGAACTGGCCAAAGCGCAGAACGGCGTCGGGGCGGTGAACAACGCACTCGCCGAAGCTGCAACCAGAGTCCAAGAGAGTGAGGGTGCGCGTCGAGAAGCCGACCTGCGTTTCCGCACCGCAGAGGGCCGTGGGCTACTCGCCATCGTTGGCGTCGAGGGACCTGGACCCGCTGCCTCGTGGAGTTACACCGACGTCCTGCTTACGGCGCGACGTGTGGACGAGGTCACGGGCAAGACTGATCCATCCGACAACGCCCGCGACAAGGCTTGGAACAAGGTCAACGACAAGCACCAGGAGCTCACGAGATCGGTGAAGCTGGATCTGCGCGTCTTCGCCTCCCAGCTCGAGGGCGTCACCCTCTACGAGGCGACGCTCAATGCGCGTCGGCTGACCCTGCTCCAGGTGGAGTCAGAGCTCGCCAACGATCTCGAGGCTCGTCACCGTCTTCTCGCTGAGGAAGAGCGGAAACTGTTCGAATCCTTCCTCACCGGCGAGGCACACGAACACCTGCGCGAGCAACTTCGGGAGGCCCACACGCTTGTGAAGAAGATGAACAACCACCTCGCTGCGCATCCCACGTCATCGGGGATGCTGATGAAGCTGCAGTGGGAGGTCGCCGAGGATGCAGCGCCGGGCACGAAGCAGGCGGTCACGCTGCTGTTCAAGTCGGGCGAGCTGATGTCGGACGCCGATCGATCGGCCCTGCACAATTTTCTCAGACTCAGGCTCGATGAGGCGCGTGCAGGCGGCGCGGTCGCGCGGAGCATGCAGGACCAACTTCTCTCGGTGCTCGACTATCGGGCATGGCACAGGTTCCAGGTGCAGTGCCGGTCTGGCAGTGAGCCTTGGAAGCCGCTCACGCGCAAAGTTCACGCGACGGGGTCCGGTGGCCAGAAGGCGGTTCTGCTTCACCTGCCCCTCTTTGCTGCAGCTGCTGCGTTCTACGACTCTGCTCGCGAAGGCGCACCGCGCTTCATCCTCTTGGATGAAGCCTTCGCGGGGATCGATCGGCAGACGCGTGGTGAGCTGATGGGATTGCTCGCCGACTTCGATCTCGATTTCGTGATGACGTCGTTCGAGGAGTGGGGCTTCTACCCCCAGGTGGACGGTCTCTCGACGTACCATCTCGCACGGGAGAAGGGCATGGTCGGCGTCTATAGCGAGTGGTTCATCTGGGACGGGCATGAAGCAGTGCCGATGCCGGCATGAAACCGGACCCGCTGCGCGATCTTCATGCCGTACTCGCGCAGGTCCACGAGGCCCTCGAGGCGCGAGGGATCGAACGCGCGCGCACTCTGACGTTGCTGGAGCTCTCGCAGAGCGAGCGGCGGTCCCTCGCGAACCTGTGCGGCTGGAGAGAAGTGCCGCGCGCTCCGCGCGTGCGCGTGTCGCTCGCTGAGCTGGACAAGGCGCTCCGGGAAAGCGCAGTGGGGGTCGGAGTCGCCGAGCTCGTCGCCAGGTTGTTCGGCCCCATCGCGGACCGGCGCACGGAGCGGGCTGGAGCGATCGCCGCACGGGACGCGCTGTGGTCGCGAGCCAGAGAAAGCGTGGAACATCGACCAGAGCTTCTCCCGTGGCTCGACGATCTGCGCCGTCATGGGCGCGTCGCACGAGCAGCCACGCTGTCCGGGACGAGCGAGGACGTCATGCTTGAAAGGACGCTCGCCGTAGTTGGCCGCCTACCGGCGACGGGATTCTTACTCCCCGTGTTCGCGCTCGAGACGCTGGGGGATTCACACGCCTTGGACGCCGGTGAGCCGCTTTCCTCGCTCGTCTTGCGTGCGGCAGCGGCGCTGAGGTCGTCGCCCCCGCCCACGAACGCCGTTGAACGACGGAGGCTCTGGGCCGACGTCGGCGTGGCCTGCGATTCCCTGTCCGCTGACGTGTTGAGCCTCGGCCTGCGGCCCGTTGGCGAGGGACTGCTGGCACGGCATCTTCGCGAGGCGAGCGAGGCGGGCCACCCGCGGCGGACAACCCTCCGCGAGCTTCAGCGAGAACAGATCGCGCTGCGGCCCGGCACGGTCGTCTCAGTGTGCGAAAATCCAAGCGTCGTCGCAGCTGCGGCCGACAGACTGGGCGATCGCGTTCGCCCCCTGGTCTGCGTGGAGGGCGTGCCTTCGACCGCGGCGCTGCGTCTTCTCGCCGGCCTCCTCGAGAGCGGCGCGACGGTACAGTTTCACACGGACTTCGACTGGGGCGGTCTCCGCATCGGCAACGTGCTCCTCGACCACCTTCAAACGGCACAGCCGTGGAGGATGGGGGCAAGCGACTACGAACAGGCGGTCGAGAGGAACCACGGAATCTCTGAGCTCGCAGGTACACCAGTCGATGCCAGCTGGAACCCGACGCTGAGCTCGCTCTTGGCTCGGAGCGGAGTCGCCGTCCTTGAGGAGGCAATGATCGACGAGCTCCTCGAGGACTTGGAATGGACCTGACGAGGAGCCGATACGAACGTGCCTGAGAGTTGCGGCGCGTGGCCCTTTACCGATCAGCGGGCTCGGCAGGCACCGCAGTAGGACTGACGCGCGATGCGAGTCGGCAAGCCCCCTGCGTCGCGGGCCATGACCCGCAGGCCGAACGCCTCCCGCGCCTTCGCCTTGCGGCACCTCGGGCAGGTAATCCGCTTCGGCAGCGCCCGCATAGCGGACCGCAGCGCCGTAGTCTTCTTCTCGACTGCGGTTGTCATCTTGGTGCTCATGGTTGCCTCTCCGATCGGAGAGCACGACGGCCGCTCGTACGGTTCGGTTCGGCGACCGTCGCCGAGACAAGGCGTCGTGCCGTATCCCGCCGTCTGACAGCGCTGTCGGCAAGCCGCTGTGGGTCACAGCGAGCCTGCGCAACGACTTCCGTTCAGCTTCCGTTCAGGTTGCCGTGGCAACCTCGCTCGCCTGTGAAGGTTCTCGTTGTTGATGATGAAGCCGAGGTGCGCAGCGTGGTCACTCGTGCACTCGAGGCGGACGGCCACCGCGTCAGCACCGCGACGGACCTCGCTTCGGCGAAGCAGGCACTCGAAGGCATCGAGCTCGTGGTGCTCGATCTCGGGCTGCCCGACGGTTCCGGCCTCGAGCTGTGCCGCTGGCTGCGGGAAGAGGGCTCGAGGCTGCCGGTGTTGTTGCTCACCGCGCAGTCCCAGGTGTCGAACCGCGTCGAGGGACTCGACTCCGGCGCCGACGACTTCCTCGCGAAGCCATTCGCGGTCGCCGAGTTACGCGCCCGCGTTCGCGCTCTTGGCCGACGCGCTTCGCTTCCGCGTGGCCACTTGCACGTCACCGCCTCAATCCGCCTCGACTTCGGCGGGCGACGGGCCACGCGCGATGGCGCGACCGTCGCGTTGACGGCCCGCGAGTGGGCGATTCTCGAGCTGCTCGCCGGCCGCGCTGGTCGCGTCGTTTCACGGGCCGACCTGCTCGACGCGGTGTGGGGTGACTCAGACGCCGCCGCCACGAACAGCCTCGAGGTGCTGATCGGCCGCCTGCGCCGGAAGCTCGGCGCCGACAGCATCAGCACTCAGCGAGGCGAGGGCTACTCGCTCGTAGGGGGGCGAACCGATGGCTAGCCGCACGCTGCTCTCGCGGCTGACGCTCGGCACCGTCCTCGCCGCTGGTGCCGCCGCGACGCTCTCAGCCGTCGTCTGCAGCGCCACCGCCGCGTGGTTGGTGCAGCGCGCGGAGGACAAGAACCTGGTGAACGCCGCCATCACGCTCGCCACGGAGCTCGACTCTGGAGAGCACGGGGCGCCGGAGGAGACCCTCCGCCACGAGACGGCTGAGCTGAGCCACGCCGGCATCGTGTTCGCGGTCGCGCGCCCTTCCGGTGAGCGACTCGAAGGCGACGCGCGCGTTCCGTTGCCGGGAGCGGGCTCTTGTATCAGCGGCTCCGCCCTTCGAGCCTGCGCCGTCGGCTCGAAGGCCGGCTTCACCGTCGCCGCCGCGGCGGCGCACTCCGAGCTGGGGTTCTTCTTCGTCGCCGCGGCGCTCCTGGCGACGCTGCTCGCCGCCGCCGCCGCGTTCGCCGCGGGCCGGCCGCTCTCGCGCACCCTTCTCGAGCCCATGTCGAGACTGCAGGAGCGCATCGACGCCCTCGGCCCCGGCCCCGGCGACGTCGGCCCTGAGGTGGGGCTCCTCGAGCTCGACCGACTGCGGGCAGCGGTGTTGAGCCTACACTCCCGTCTCGCCGATGCGCTCGCCCACGCCGAGCGGTTCGCCGCCGACGCCGCGCACGAGCTCCGCACGCCGCTCACGGCAGTCCGAGCGGAGCTCGAGCTGCTCGCGGAGCGCCAGAGCGAGATACCCGCGGAGCTGAAGCAGGCGCTCGCAACGGTCGCCCGTCTGGGCGGGCTCATCGACAAGCTGCTCGTGCTCGCGCGCCCCCTCTCAGAGACGCACCTCGCGAACGAAGCCGTGTCGCTGCGCGACGTCGTCGAAGACGTGCTCGCGGAGCTCCCCGCGCCCGAGCGTGAGCGCGTGACCGTGCACGGCGAAGCCGATGCGACGGTGCGCGGGGACCCGACCCTGCTGCACGCGATGCTCTCGAATGCGATCTCGAACGCGCTGAAGTTCGGCAGCCGCGCCGCGGTCGAGGTGGTGCCAGAGCCATCGGATGCTGAGGCGGTGCTGCGAGTCGACGACGATGGCCCCGGCGTTCCTCAGGCCGAGCGCGACAGAGTCTTCCAGCCGTTCGTCCGCTCTGCGCGCGCCCGCACAGAAGGCGTCGCCGGCCACGGCCTCGGCCTCGCGTTGATTCGCCACATCGCACGGCTGCACGGCGGAACCGCGACCTTCGAAGACGT
>JAEUJS010000591.1 GCA_016792935.1 Archangium sp.
CCAACATCTCGCTGCAGCACGCCGCGCCCTCCGTGCGCCCCGACCCGGTGAGCAGCCGCTTCCGCGCGATCGCCTCGTGGAGCGACGGCGTGCAGACCGACGTGAGCGAGCTCGGCAGCTGGTTCATCGATGATCCGACCGTCGTCGAGCTGCACGACGAGCCGGGCCGTCGCGGCTTCTTCACCATCGGCCACGGCGGCAAGGCGGAGGTCAACTTCGTGCACCCCGAGCAGGCCGTGACGGTGAGCTGGGACTTCGCGCTCAATCCCTGACATGTGGGGGGCGTGTTCGCCGACCTGCATCGCCACCTCGATGGTTCGCTGCGTGAGCAGACGGTGCGTGAGCTCGCCGGGCAGCTCGGACTGAACGTTCCCGCGGCGCTCCGGTTTCACGCGGGAATGGGGCTCGACGAAGCGCTCTCGAAGTTCGCGTTCACCCTGTCGCTGTTGCAGACACCGCATGCAGTCGAGCGCGTCGCGCGGGAAATCTGTGAAGACGCCGTCGCAGAAGGCGTGAGCACGCTGGAGATTCGGTTTGCTCCACAGCTCCATCTGCAGAAGGGCGCTCGTCTCGAGGAGATCATCGACGCGGCGACGAGCGGTGCAGCTGGACGCGCGGGGATCATTCTCTGTGGCTTGTACGGTGAGCCGGTGAGTCAGCTGCTCTCGCTCGTCGACGCTGCTGCCACTCGGCCTGCCGTCGTCGCGCTCGATCTCGCTGGTGGTCCGGCTCCGTTTCACACCGTACGACTGGCAGACTACGCGCCAGCGTTCACTCGCGCGCGGCAGCTTGGCCTCGGTCGCACCGTACACGCGTCGGAAGGTCGGCCGGCTGAGGAGATCCGGATCGCGATCGAGTCACTCCACGCGCAGCGCATCGGGCATGGGACGACGTTGCTCGAAGACCCGCGCGTCGTGGAACTGGTGCTCGAGCGCGGAGTGACGATCGAGGCGTGTCCGACTTCGAACGTGCACGTCGGTGCGGTCGCTCGCGTCGAAGATCATCCGATCGCGAAGTGGCTCGAGCGCGGCATCAAGTGCTGCATCAATACGGACAACACGCTGCTGTCGGCCGTCGATGCGCGCGAAGAGCATCGTCGTGTCGCTGCGATTCCCGGGATGACTGAGGCGCGCGTGCAGCAGGCGATCGCTCACGGGCACGCTGCTCGATTCTCGCGCTGAGCGAGGATGTGCTCCTTCAACTCACGGGCAGTTCGTGCGCGCGGCGGCGGGGCTGATCACGGTCGCGCTCATCGAGCAGGCGACGACCGTGTCGTAGTGCTTCAAGAAGATGCGTCCAGCCGCACCGCCGCCGCCACCACCGCCGCGACTGCTGTTGTTCGCGCTCGTGGGATTCGTCGCGCCGGCGCCGCCTGCACCGCCCGTGCTCCCTGCGGCGCCGTCGTTCGGCCCACCCGTCGCGACCGTCGCGGTGCTCGTCGAACCGTCGCCACCCGCTTGCGCGGTGCCGTTCTGCGCGCCACCACCACCAGCACCACCGTTCGAAGTGAAGCGCGCGCCCGTCGTGCCGATCAACCGATTCGCCTGAATCAACAACGCGCCGCCCGAGCCACCACCGCCGCCGCCGGGATCGCTGCCGCCCGCGCCTCCGTTGCCGCCCTGCCCGCTGGTGCTGACGATCGCGTTGAACGTCGCCGTGCCTGCGACCGAGAGCTGCAGCGCTCCGCCGCCCGCGCCGCCTCGCGTCGCGCCGGTGTCACGACTTCCAGTTCCGCCGGGGCACCCGATGAACAGCGGCACGTCGCCGCCCGCGAGGATCACGCCACCGTCACCACGCGCGGCGTTCTCGTTGTTCGCGCCGCCACCGTGCCCTCCGTCTGAGAAGTAGCCCGCGCCCCCACCACCACCACCGCGCGAGTTGCTGCTCGCCTTTCCGGGGCCACCGGTCCGGCCCGCACACGTGCCTCCGCCGGGACCCGCTCCAGGGCCCACGCGTCCACCGCTCGCGCGCGTCGAGTTCGCGAGCAACTGGCCGCTCACCGTCGCGTCACCCCACACCAGGAAGACCACCGGGCGCGCGCCGCTCATGGTGATCGAACCAGCGTCGGTCACCACCAGGCTCGAGACCGAGACGACGGCCAGCTCTCCCGCGGCGCCGCCGTCGGCGACTCCGAGCGTCGGCACCGTTCCACCCGGGCACGGCGTGCCGAAGCCCGTCACCGAGTTGAGCGTCAACGCGCAGTCGACGAGGAACGCGCCCTGCGGCGGGTGATTCGCGACGACGACGTTGTCCACCGCGTACGGGAAGCCAGGGCCTGCATCGAATCCAGCGTCGAAGCCCGCATCGAGGCCTGCGTCGACGCCAGCATCGAGCCCTGCGTCGAAGCCCGCATCGAACCCCGCATCGAACCCAGCGTCGACACCGGCATCGATCGCAACGCACGCGCCCATGCCGTCGCACATGCCGCCGTCGCAGCTCGTCGACGCGCTCGCGTTGCCGAACTGGCAGACGCCGCTCGTGTCGCAGCTGCCCGCGGTGAAGGTCTGGCACACGTCCGGAGTGCAGGTGGTGAGCGCTCCTGACTGACACCCACCATCGGGCCCGCACGCGTCGCCGACGGTGCAGTTGTTCGAGTCGTTGCACATCGAGCCGGTCATCACCATGTACGTGCAGCCGCCATCGAGCGCCTGCTGACAAATTCCGGCGGCGAAGCACACGCCCGGAGCGGCCGGGCAGATCTTCGCGGTGCTGGTGCAGCCACCCATGCCGTCACACGAATCAGGCTCGGTGCACGCGTTCGAGTCCGAACAGCTCACGCCCGCATCGAACGCGCCGTACAGGCACTGCCCAGTGCTCGGGTTGCACGTGCCGACGGCCGAGAAGCAGGTCGAAGGCGGCGTGTTGCACGTCGTCATCGTGCCGCCGCCACACGTCATGCCCATGCACGTCTCACCCGTCGAGCAGGCGTTGGAGTCGTTGCACGCGCGCGTCGCGCAGTCGGAATCGGCGCAGTCGATCTGGTTGTCGCCATCGTTGTCTGCTCCGTCGGTGCACACCGTCTCATTGGGCTCGAGGCACCGCGCCGGAGCACCGCCATCGACCGCAGCGACGCACACGCCGCCCGTGCCACACGCCACGCCCAGACAGTCGGAGTCAGCGCAGTCAGCGACACCGTCTTGATCGTCATCGACCGTGTTGGTGCACGACTGCTCGACACATCGCGTCCCCATGCAGGTCGCGCCGGTGCCACTCGCCGAACACGCGCGCGTCGCGCAGTCGGAATCGGCGCAGTCCGTCGCGTTGTCGCGATCTCCATCGACGCGATCGCCGCAGTTGGTCTCGACGCAACGCATCGACATGCAGACCGCTCCGGTGCCGCACGTGAGCAGATCACAGACGCTGTCCGCGCAGTCGATGCCGCCGTTGCAGTCGTTGTCGAGCCCGTCGCTGCAGAGCTCCATCGCTCCGGGGCGAATCGCGGGATCAGAGTCGTCGCAGTCGGTCGGCGGTGACACGCCGTCGCGATCGGCATCGACGCCCATCGCCTTCTCCATGCGCAACGTGATCATCGTCGCAGGGTTGGCAAAACCGGCGCGCACCACGGCGCTCTCTTCGGCGGGCACCGAGGGCGTCGTGCACGCGTCATCCGAGAACCCGACGGCCTTCAACGAGACGATCTCCGGTGACGTGTCGCGGAAGATGGCGACCTTCAGCGTCTTCTCACCGGACACCGGCATCGGCGCCGTCTCACGCGTCACGCCGTCGCCGGTCGCCTGCACCTTCACGCAGATCGACGAGAGCGCCGCGGGATGCTCGACGCTGACGTCGATCGCGTTGTTCTTCGAGTCACCGCAGCTGCACGAGGCCACGAAGCCAGCGAGGGGAAGCGCAATCCACCGGGAGAAGTTCTGTCGCATGGAGAACTCGGAGTATGTGGCCCCGAGCGTGAACGGAGAAATTCAGATCGCGCCGCACATGCCCCCACAGCGAGAGGTGCATGTCGGTGATGGTGTGGCGTGGCTGACGAAGGCGAACTTCGACGACACACACGCCATCGTCACGTCTCTCCCCGACAGCTCGGAGCTCCCCGCGCTCGGCTTCGACGGCTGGCGAAAGTGGTTCGTCGAGACCAGCGCGCTGATCTGCTCTCGCGTCTCTCAGGGCGGCGTCGCGATCTTCTACCAGACTGATGTGAAGCGAGACGGCGCGTGGGTCGACAAGGGTTACCTCGTCTCGCGCGGAGCAGAAGACGCGAAGAGCGCGTGCCTCTGGCACAAGGTGATCTGCCGCGCTCCGGCGGGGACGATCACCTTCGGGCGTCCCGCGTATGCACACGTGCTCTGTTTTTCGCGCGGGCTGCGGCTGGAAAAAGCGCAGGCCTTCGCCGACGTGATCCCGCGCCTCGGAGAGATGACGTGGGCGCGGGCGATGGGTCGTGAAGCGTGCGACGCGATCGCGCAGTTCCTGGTGAAGCACACGAAGACGAAGACGGTCGTCGACCCCTTCTGCGGGCTCGGCACCATGCTCGCCGCGGCGAATGATCACGGCCTCTCGGCGATCGGCGTCGAGCTCTCGGCAAAACGCGCAGCGAAGGCGAAGGAGCTGAAGTTCGCTCCCGTTCGCGCTGCGCGTCAGGGCTGAGCGCGCGCCGCGTCGGCACCTGCGACAACCGGGACGTGGCTCAATTGGTAGAGCACCCGCCTGATAAGCGGGAGGCTGGTGGTTCGATTCCACCCGTTCCGATTTTCGCGCTCATGTCTAGAGTCCGCGGCCCATGGCACGAGACCAGGCACTCGAGGCGAAGCTCATCGACAACCCATCCGATCACGCTGCGTACCTGGTGTACGCCGATTGGCTGCAGTCGAAGGGCGACCCGCGCGGCGAGCTGATCAAGCTGCAGCACGAGGGCAAAGCAGACGAAGCGCAGTCGTTGCTCGAAGAACACGAGGAGGCGTTTCTCGGCCCGCTGGTGAACTACGAGACCAGCTTCGACGGCTTCGAAGAGAAGGCGTTCGACTGGAGCCGCGGCTTCATCAAGAAGGCCACGCTCTCGTACGACAACAACACCGCCGACGACGTCGAGGTCGATGACGGCGTGGAGATCGCGCTCGAGACCGGCCTCGAGACGTTGCTCACGCATCCCTCCGGCGCGCTGCTCGAAGAGCTCGAGATCCCCATCAACATGCTCGATGACGGCGGCTACTTCGGCCCGCTGGTCAGCACGCTCACCAAACACGGCGCGCCGGCGCTGCGTCGGCTGCGCATCGGCAAGTTCAGCTGCTGCGGTGGACCGGGCGGCGAAGGCGACTACGAATACGAGATCTCGTGGACGGGCCTCGGCGACGCGAGCGGGTTGTGGAAGGCGTTGCCCCGGCTCGAGAAGTTGGTGATCCAGTCGGGCATGGGCGGCAGCTCGGCGCAGGGCGAGCCAGACGTGTTGGGAACCATCGAACACGCGAACCTGAAGCACTTCGAGGTCATCACCGGCGGCCTGAGCCTCGACTGTGTGAAGTCGATCGCCAACGCGAAGCTGCCCAACCTCGAGAAGTTGATCGTGTGGTTCGGCAACGACAACTACGGCGCGGGCGGTGGCGTCGATGATCTCCAGCCACTGTTCGAAGGCAAGGGCTTCCCGAAGCTCAAGCACCTCGGGCTGTGCAACGCGGAGTTCAGCAACGACATCGCGCGGGCATTGGCGAAGGCTCCGATCGTGAACCAGCTGGAGTCGGTGTCGCTGCAGTACGGCACCCTCGACGACGACGGCGCGCGGGCGCTGCTGAACTTGCCGAACCTCTCGAAGCTGAAAATCAACATCGCCGACAACTACGTCAGCGAAGAGGTGGCCGAGCAGCTGCGCGCGAAGTGCGCGGGGCTCGATTCCAGCGATCAGAAGACTGAGCGCGGTGACGATCGCTACGTGTCGCTCAGCGAGTGAGCCGGCTGAGGCGCAGCCGAAGGCGCACGGTCCCCGACCGTGCGAGGCGAGCGAGCGCAGGGAATCAGCGAGTGATTCGGCTGATCAGGCGTCCCACTCGAGTTCGATGGTGCAGCCTTGATCATCGAAGTGCGTGACTTCGGACTTCAGGTTCTTCGCTCCCGCGACCTCGGCTCCCGCTGACAACACACCGAGCACCACGAAGCGTGCGAGCCCGAGGTCGTTGCACCAGAACCGGAAGTGCCGTGGCGCGAGCTCGGTCACCTTCACCTCGGAGTAGTTGTTGCCGCTGCGGAAGCTGCGGTCCATGCGCGCCAGCGCACGCGCCGGCCCGATCACCTTGAGCACACCCGACAGCGCGCGCCCGATGAACGTCTCGAAGTAGCCGCGGGTGTGGAGGTAGCCGATCTTCTGCAGCGCGGCCTCGAGCGGCAGGTCCCCAAACAGCTCTTCGGCGCACAGCTCGACGCACCGATTCCAGCGCGTGAGGGGAATCGCCGGTTCGATCTTCTTGTCGAGATCGAGCTGCGCCTCGGTGCGCAGCCGCTGCTTGAGGCGCTCGGTCACTCTCCCCTTCATCGCCTGCGCGAAGAGGCCCTCGACGGTGTGCGAGAAGACCAGCCGCTGTTCGAGGGGCAAAGCCCCCTGGGGCGACGCGTGAACCGGGGCTCCGCTCATGGGTCCCACCACACTTCGATCGTCACGCCGTTGTCGTCGAACGCGGTGATCTCGCCCTTGAAGTTCTTCGCCCCCGACACCTCAGCGCCGCCGCAGATCAGCCCGAGCATCACGTACCGGGAACTTCCCACCTCGTTGCACCAGAAACGAAAACGCGTCGGCGCGAGCTCCGTGACCTCGATCTCGGCGTAGTTGTTGCCGCTGCGCAGGCTGCGATCCATTCGCTTCAGCGCGCGCGCGGGCCCCAGCACCTTGAGCACGCCCTTGAGCGCGGAGCCGATCAGCGTCTCGAAGTAGCCGCGGGTGAGCACGAGGCCGATCTCCTCGATGCCGTCTTCCATCGGCCAATCGGGGTAGAGCTCCGAAGCGCAGATCTCGAGAATCTTCCACCACGTCGCCATCGACACCGCGGGCTCGAGCTTCTGCGAGAGATCGACCTTCGCCTCGACGCGCACGCGCTCGCGCAAACGATCGGTCGTCTTGTCCTTCAGGGCCTTGAAGAACAGGCCCTCGACGGTGTGCGAGAAGACCAGCCGCTTCTCGACGGGAACGTTCAGGGATCCCATTTCAGGTCGAACGTCACTCCTCGATCGTCGAAGTGGGTGATCTCACCCCGCAGGTTCTTCGCCCCGCACACCTCGGCGCCCGCCTTGATCAACCCCAACATGTGGTGGCGCGCCGTTCCGAGCTCGTTGCACCAGAACTCCACGTGGCCTGGGCCCTTCTCGGTCACCATCACCTCTCCGAAATTGTTACCGCTGCGAAGGCTGCGGTCCATTCTCTTGAGGCCGCGCATGGGGCCGATGATCTTCAAGATGCCCGCGAGCGCCTTGCCGACCAGGGTCTCGAAGTAGCCGCGCGTCAAAATCAGCCCGATGTACTCGAGCCCTTCTTCCATCGACTTCTGAGGCGCGAGCTCTTGCGCGGTGATCTCCAGACACCGGGTCCACTTCACGAAGGTCAGCGCCGGCTCGAGCTTCTTGCTCAAGTCGAGGCCCGCTTCATCGCGCAGCCGATCGCGCAGCCGATCAGTCATCTGATCTTTCAGCGCGCGGAAATACAGGCCCTCGATCACGTGCGAGAAGACCAGCCGCTTCTCGAGCGGGACGAGGACCGGCGCTGCGCTCACAAGACCGCCTGCGCGCGTTGCACGCCGAGTTTGCGCAAGCCCTCGCGCGCCTTCAGATCGTTGAAGTCCATGACGAAGCCTTCGAACTCGGTGAGCGGCTTGATCACCTTCACGCGCACGTTGGGCACGAGGTCCTTCAACTGGCGAATGCCGAGCTCGAGATCGTTCTGCGCCATCTCACTCACCATGATCTGCATCGTGCGCAGCGCGACCTCGCGACCGGAATCGAGCTGATCCTGCGCCCACACCGGCAACGCCGCGCCGCTGGTGTCGATCACGTACACCTCGGCTTCGAAGTTGCGATCTCCATCGGAAGCGGCGGCGAGGCCCTGCACCGCGAGCGCCATCGGCGTGTAGTCGCGAATGCCCGCTTCGCAGAACTTGTGCCCGAAGAGGTTGACCGGGTTGAACATGATCGGAATCGACGAAGCGGCCTGCACGAAGTCGTGGAGGTGTTTGCCGATGAACAGCGGGTGCGTCTCGTCGAGCGAGAGCTGCAACAACTGCCGCGGCTGGAGCGACTTCGCCAGGATCCGCGGATCATTGGTGACGGTGTACATCTGCGAGTCGGTGAGTGACGTGGTGCAGATCGCCCAGTTGCGCCGATTGCCCAGCCGTTCCCACGACGAGTGGCGCTCGATGATCTTGCGGGTGGGGCCACCGTCGATCGCGCCCACGTTCGCGCGAGGGCCTTCGGAGAGCAGCGCGCCGATCGCTCCGCCCACCAGACCGAACGGCCCGGCGCGGAACACGCTCTTGTCGTCGACGACCTCGTGATCCCACAGCGCGATGACGTCATCGACCGCCGAGGTGAGATCGGAATCCATGGCGAGCACGGTCGCGTTGAGCGCGCCGACGCCAGCTCCGCACCACAGATCAACCGACGGAATTCGCCGCTTCAGCTCGTCGAGCGCACCGACCTGGAACTCACCAAGCACACCGCCAGAGCTCAGAACCACCGATCGCCACATTGGAATTCCCCCCGTGAAACTGGAAATGATTGACCTGAACACCCGTTCCGGGCCAAGTGAGGGAAGCGCCCTCACCCTCCACGCGCTATTGCCCCAGCCGGAAAACCCCCATGGCCGAACCAGACTCTCTCACCATTCGTGGTGCCCGCGAGCACAACCTGAAGGGCATCACGCTCGAGATCCCCAAGAAGAAGCTGGTGGTCTTCACTGGCGTCTCCGGCTCGGGAAAGAGCTCGCTCGCGTTCGACACACTCTACGCCGAAGGCCAGCGCCGCTACGTCGAGAGTCTGTCCGCCTACGCGCGTCAGTTCCTCGGGCAGATGGAGAAGCCCAGGTACGACACCATTCGGGGCCTTTCGCCCACCATCTCGATCGAACAGAAGGCGGCGTCGAACAACCCGCGCTCCACGGTCGGCACGGTGACGGAAGTGCACGACTACCTGCGCGTGCTCTACGCGAACATCGGCGTGCAGCATTGTCACAACTGCGGTCGCAAGGTCGGCAAGCAGACCGCGCAGCAGATCGTCGACGAGATCATGAAGTCGCCGAGCGGCACGAAGGTGCAGCTGCTCGCGCCGCTCGTCGTCAACCGCAAGGGTGAGCACAAAGATCTGATGCAGGACGCGTTGAAGCGCGGTTTTCCGCGTGCGCGCGTCGACGGCAAGGTCCGCTCACTCGAGGACAAGTTCGAGCTCGACAAGAAGACCAAGCATGACGTCGAGCTGATCATCGATCGCCTGGTGCTGAAGCCCGACCTGCGACCGCGCCTCACCGATTCCGTCGAGCAGGCGCTGCGTGAAGGCAAAGGCGTGCTCATCGTGACCGATGAGAACGCCGCGAAGGCCAACGACCGCACGATGAGCGAGCTGAACGCGTGTCATCACTGCGGGCTCTCGTTTCCCGAGCTGACGCCGGCCTCGTTCTCGTTCAACAGCCGAAGGATCTTCCAGCGAAGTTGGCCGAGGTCGCGAAGGAGTACG
>JAEUJS010000592.1 GCA_016792935.1 Archangium sp.
CAGCACCGGGATCAAGATGGTGAGGACGAGCGTGCGGCGATCGCGCGCCACGTCGAGCAACTCCTTCCCGAGGAGAATGCGGAAGGCGCTCACGGAAGTGAGTGCTCCCTCACCCCAACCCCTCTCCCCGAGGGAGAGGGAGACGGCATCGCAGTCGCAAAGTGGAGAAACGCATCGGTCAACGTCGCCTGACCGCTCTGTGCGAGGAGATCTTTCGCCGTGCCGCGCGCGACGATTTCTCCGCCGCGCATGAACAAGAGCCGCGTGCAGAGGTACTCCGCCTCTTCCATGCGGTGCGTGGAGAACAGGACCGCTTTGTTCCGCGCCTTCGCCCGCTGCACCATCTGCAGAATGTCTCGCGACGCGACGGGGTCGAGCGTGGCGGTCGGCTCATCCAACACGTACGCCGTGGGGTCGTGCACCACCGCGCGCGCGATCGAGATGCGCTGCTTCATGCCGCTCGACAACGCCCCGCACCGCTTGTCGAGAAACGGCACCAGCTCGAGCTCTTCCGCGACCGCGTTGATTCGCGCCTCGAGCGTCACGTCATCGAGCCCCTGCAGCCGCCCGAACACGCTCAGCACTTCCCGCCCCGTCAGCCGCTCGTAGAGGCCCGTGCTCGCGGTGAGAAAGCCGAGGTGCTTGCGCGCCTCGAGCGGTTTGCTCGCCACGTCGATGCCGTTGATGGCCGTGCGACCCACGTCAGCGCGCAGCAGGCCCGCCAGCACGCGCAAGGTCGTCGTCTTGCCTGCTCCGTTGGGCCCGAGGAGGCCGACCACTTCGCCAGCCTCGACTCCGAACGAGACGCCGCTGACTGCACGGACGGCATCGAACGACCGAGAAACGGCATCGACCTCGATGACGGGCATCGCGAACTGGAAGCTACGCGAAGGTCCGCGCGATTCAGCGCAGGAAGTTCATGAACGGCTCGCCCTGACCGGCGACGTTCAGCTTCAGGCCCATCGGCGCGTGACCCCAGGCGACCCCGTCCATCGCGTTCTGGTAGATGACGAAGTCGACCGCGTACGAGCCCTTCGGAATGCGCAGCGTGTAGTTCTCGGTGCCGTCGCGGAAATCCCAGAGCCAGTTCTGGAAGTCCTGCTGACGCTGCAACCGCAGCCCCACCTCGGCGCCCGGCAACGTGTCGCGCACGACCTCACCGTCGACGCGCAGTGGGCCGGTGATCTCGATCGTCTCGTAGTTCATCTCGACGAACGCATCTTCGTAGAGCGGCACGCGCGACAACATCAGCTCGCGGCCCTGCGCGTAGTTGGGGAACGTGTCGTTGCTGATGGTGAAGTACACCTCGTACTCACCCTTGGGCAGCTTCACGTCGAACGTGCCGTCCTCGTTGGGCACGATGTCCTTGAAGAACCACGAGTACTGACCGAGATCGACCGCACGGTTGCGGAAGGCGAAGCGACCCACGCGGGCGCCAGCCACCGGGTACTGGCCGTCGATGGCGATCTTCCCGCGGAAGTGCGCGGTCTCGAGCACGATCGGCATCGCGCGGTTGCCCTGCACCTGGAAGTAGCGATCGACCACCCACCACCCCGCGGCGAGCCCCTCGGACAGCCCCTCGTCCATCGAGAGGATCGTGAAGTACAGACCGGGGAAGACACGAATGTTGAACGACGCCGAATCGAACGGCACTTCGTAGAGCAGGAAGCTCGACGTCGCCGACGCGCCCGCCATGCCGAACATGTAGAGCTGGAAGTTGTAGTTCGGATTGGGGCGCGCGGGCTGACCGTCGATGACGATGCTGCCCTCGATGTGGTGCGTCTCGAAGTTGGTGCTGAACGAGGCGTCGTTGCGCAGGTCGAGGCCGGGCATCAGCGGCTTGCCGAAGATGCGCGAGGGCATCGAGCGGTTGGGCAGACCGTTGAAGTCGAGAATCGTTCCGTAGATGCCCCTGGGAACGAGCGAGGTGAAGTTCGACAGCCCGCCCTCGTGGTGCGAGGTGATGGTCGACTCGTTGTCGCCCGGCCGCGTGTACGTGACCGTGAAGTCGGCTCCCATGCGCGCATCGGGTAGCGGCTCTCCGTCGATGGTGACGTTCGCCTCGAGGAGCGAGGTCGGAATGTCGACGTCGAATTCCTGGTCGTTGAGGAAGGTGAGGTTCGAGCCCGGCGTCACGGGGAACTTGCGCAGCTCGGTCCCGAACAGCGACACCGCCGGCGTCGAGAGGAACAGGCTGAAGTTGCCCTCGAGCATGCGCAGCTCGTACGCACCGCCCTGGCTGGTCACCATCGAGCGCTGCCACACGGGCGCGCCGTAGCCCTCGAACCACACGTCCTGCGGGAAGACGCTCGGCGTGAACGGCAGACCACCGAAGCGCACCGCGCCGCGCAGCAGGTGCGTGTTGGCGGCGAAGCTGCGGTTCTGATCCATCGTCATGTCGGCGTAGCCGTGATCGATGAAGCCTTCGAAGTTCGGCCACACGCCACCGGGCTGGTGCTTCAAGATGTCGTAGCGGCTGCGCATCACCTTCACCTGGAAGACGCCGCGCGAATCAGGGGTGCGTGCCAATTCCGACTGGAAGCCGCCCGCGAGGAACTGCACCGTCACCGGCTTGGTCTCGGGCGTTCCGTCGAGCAACGCGTCAGCCGTCAGCGTGCGCAGCGCGATGCAGATGCCCAACGTGTACGGCCCGCCGTCGTTCGAACCCGCATCGAGCTCGATGCCACCGAACGACTCGGGAGGACACGGCTCGCTCGCGTAGCTGTTGGGCCACGTCGGAGGAATCACATCGGGAGGCAGCACGACGACGCCCGAATCAGGTCGGCGGAACCCGCCATCACCGTCATCGCCAGCATCGGCAGGGCCGAGATCAGGACCGCACGCGCAGCCGGCCAGCGCCAGCATCGTGCACAGTGCTGTGGTGTGGAGCTTCGAACGCACCAGTCTCTCCCGGCAGAGCTTGTTTGCCCAGCAGCGTGGCTGCTGATTTCCCTTTGAGATCCTCCGCTTAAGCAAAGGCGCGACCATTTGACAAGTCGGCGTGCTTCCTGAGGTTTTCGGCTACGAGATCAGGGGTTTCACGACATGTGCGCACCAGCGTTAGCCGAGTGGCAGAAACGCTGAAGCTCAGTCCAACTGCGCGATCAGACGAGCAGAAGCCGCGTTCGCCGATTGACGCACTGCGCGCTCATCAACCGTGCGGAGCCGACGGTCGCGCATCAGCACCTGGCCGTCGACGATCACGTCGCGCACGTCCTGGCTCTGGCCGGCGTAGACGAGCGTGGCGACGGGGTCGTTGGAGTTGGGCGTGGCGTGCGCTCCGGACAGGTCGACCGTGATGACGTCAGCCTTCGCGCCTTCGGTCAGCTGACCTACCTGCCCTTCGAGGCCGAGCGCCTTCGCGCCGTTCAACGTGGCGAGCTCGAGCACCTGCATCGCGGGCAGCGACGTCGGACCCGTGCGCGGCAGGTGGATCAGCGCGGCGAGTCGCAGCTCGACGAAGATGTCGAGGTTGTTGTTGCACGGAGCGCCATCCGCTCCGAGGCCAACGGTGATGCCCTGCTTGAGCAGCTCGGGGATCTTCGCGGTGCCCGACGCGAGCTTGAAGTTGGCGCTCGGACAATGCGCGATGCGCGTCTTCGTCTCGCGAAGCAGCTTTTGTTCTTCAGCGGTGAGCCACACGCAGTGCGCCAGCGTGGTGTGCTCTCCGAGCAGGCCGAGGTGGTGGAAGTAGCTGACGTTGTCCATGCCGGTCTTCTCGCGGACCACGTCGCACTCGGTCGGATTCTCGGAAGCGTGCGTGTGAATGCGCACGTCGCGCTCTTTCGCGATGGCCTGCACCTGACGCAGCAACTTCTCGGTGCACGACAACACGAAGCGCGGCGCGAGCGCGTACCGGAGCCGCCCGTTCTCAGCGCCGTGCCATTTTTCGATGAGCGCGATCGACTCGGCGAGGGAGCCCTCAGTCGTCTCGCGCAGCCCGGCGGGCACACCCTGCCCCGCGTCCATCATGCATTTGCCGCCCACGAGGCGAACGCCGCTGTCGCGCGCCGACTCGAAGACCTGGCCGTAGTGACGCACCGTGCCCATGTCGAGGATCGACGTGGCGCCGCTGCGAATGCACTCGAGGAACGTGAGGTCGGCCGAGGCACGCAGTGACTTCTCGTCGTGCGCGGCTTCGAAGGGCCAGATGCGATCTCTCAACCAGTCGAGCAGCTCGAGGCCGTCGGCGTGGTTGCGGCACAACGTCTGACAGGCGTGCAGGTGGCTGTGAATCAGCCCGGGGAGCACCACCTGGCCTCTGGCGTCGATGAAGCGCCGCGTACCCGTCTTGTTTCCGCGCTTCGCCGGGCCCACCTTCGCGATGCGGTCGTTCTGAATCACCACTTCGGCGTCGCGGAGCACCTGCCGCGAGGCGTTCATGGTGATGACCGTCGCGTTGCCGATCACGAGATCCACGGGAGGGACCTTCTCCTACCTGCCGGGCCGGGTACACTTTTCAGCGATGAAACTGCTGCATCCGCCCAAAGTGCCTTTTGACTCCCTCGGTGTTCGGTGGTCGCTCGACCTGCCGGGCGACGACAAGCCCAAGTACGTCAAGCCGGTCGGCTCGGCGTCGGTGAAGTACTTCGAGCAGCTCGAGAACAACACGCACATCGTCTACCCGGCGCTGGCCATCTTGATGGTGGCGTTGATCGCGTTCGGCATCATCTCGGCGTGGAGAAGTGAAGACTCCGACGGCCTGAAGAAGGCGGAGATGAAGCGCGAGATCATCCGCGAATTGCGTCGCGAGGTGTACGGCATGACCGTCAACCACCTCGCGAAGAACTTGAAGGAGCCGGGCGGAAAGATCCTCAAGCTCCTCGAGGAAATGGCCGAGGACAGCATCGTCGAGTCGCGCACCGACTCGGCGCGCGTCACGACCTGGCGCATGAAGGGCCTGACCGCCTGAGTCACCAGCGGGCCTGGGTTCAGCTCACTGCAGGCGGCCGCTGATCGGCACCGTCACCGTCGGCGTGTACGGATCGCTGGTGTTCACGATCGCGAACACGCGCTGATCCTGCGAGGGCACGATGCGCACCGTCCCTCCATCGCTCGGGAGCACGCCGTATTCGATCTGCCCGACGACCTGACTGATGCGCCCACCG
>JAEUJS010000605.1 GCA_016792935.1 Archangium sp.
AACGCAGCCCCCGAATTCGATTCGAAAGGTCCGTTGTATGCGCCTTGTTGCCGCTCTCGCTGTCGTGTTCTCGCTGTCGTCGTTCGCCGCCGAGCCGCTCGGTCTCACCGAAGACGAGTTCAAGATGTACCAGCACTACAAGCGCGCGCTGGCTGATGAGCGCGTGCAGGCGATGAAGCCGGAACTGCGGCTCAAGGCGATCGCGAAGGACGCGGGCTACAAGCCGAAAGATCTCCAGGCGGCGATCGACAAGGGCGAGGCCGCTGGCGACGTGAAGGCCAAGTGCGAGAGCAACCTGAAGGAAGTGTTCGCCTCGGGGGAACTCGCTGGCCGCATCGGCAAGCTCGAGGTCGACACCGAGCAGGCGCAGGCCGTGGCGTACGTGCAGTGGTTCAACGAGGAACAGAAGAACCTGGCGATCGAGGCCAGCTTCGCCGCCGCGCGCGCTGCCGAGGCGTGCCCGATCGCTTCGACGGTGCGGGTGTGGGCTCAGGACAAGGGCGCTCCGAAGATGCGCGTGTTCCAGGCGCTGGTGAGCTCGGGCTCAGCGCGGCGCATCAACGTCGACAAGGTGAAGGACTTCGCCGAGACCCGCTACCTGAAGCTCTTCGAGAAGGTGAAGAGCGTCACCAACGGCGACGATCTCTCGGCTGAGAGTGGCACGCCTCCGGCCGCCGGCCCCTGAAGCAGCTCGTGGCGAAGCGGCCGTACCAGCCGAAGGACTTCTATTTCCGCAAGGCGAAGGACGAGGGCCTGCGGGCGAGATCTGCCTTCAAGATCGAGGAGATCGCGAAGAAGCACGCCATCTTCAAGAAGGGTCAGAACGTCGTCGATCTCGGGGCGGCGCCCGGTGGGTTTCTGCAGATCATCTTGAACGCGATCGGGCCGACTGGGTTCGTGGTGGGAGTCGATCTCGCCGCCATCAAGCCGCTCGGCCGGCCCAACGTGAAAACCGCCGTGCTCGACGTGCTGGCCGACGACTTTCACGAGCAGCTCGAGGCGTTACAGGGCGGGCCGATCGACGTGGTGGTGTCGGATCTCGCTCCCAAGACGACGGGGATCAAAGACGTCGATGAGGCCCGCTCGCTGCGCCTGGTCGGAGTCGCGCTGGAAGTCGCGAAACGCCGCGGGAGAGCGGGTGGCCACTTCGTCGCCAAACTCTTCATGGGCGGCGAGTTCGAAGAGGTTCGCAAGGGGCTGCGCGAGGCGTACGAAGACGTGAAGGTGGTGCGTCCTGAGGCCACGCGCGGTGCGAGCATGGAGATTTATCTGGTCGGGCTCCGTCGCAGAGCCTGATCGCTCGCCGCGTTCAACACGCAGTGGCGTGGTCCAGTGCTCATCGCTCCGAGGGCAGGGCATTCGGCGCTGCTGGTTGAGCCCTCGAGCGCCTTACGCCTGCGTGGGTCAGCGCTTGAGGGCAGGGCGCTCGCCCGAGCGTTCTTTCGCCTTCGGTCCGCGCTGACGAGTCGGGTCGAGTTCCATGCCCGGAGCGTAGAGCGTCGCCTTGTTTCGCCCGCTGCGCTTGCTCGCGTAGAGCGCCGAGTCGGCACAATCGACGAGCTTCGCCTGTTCCTTCGCGTCGCCTGGCAGCGTCGCCACGCCCAGCGAGATGGTGACCTTGCCCTCGGGCTGCGAGCTGCCGTGCTGCATTGGCGTGTCGGCGACGCTCTTGCGCAGCTTCTCGGCGACCTCGTACGCCTCCTCGCGATTCACCTGTGGGAGCAGCACGACGAACTCCTCACCGCCGTACCGCGCGAGGAGATCGACCTTGCGCAGGTTCACCTTCAGGCGGTGACAGACCTGCCGCAGCACCTCGTCACCCGCCGAGTGGCCCGCGTTGTCGTTGAGCAGCTTGAAGTGGTCGATGTCGATCATCAGGATCGACAGCGGGTGATCGAAGCGCGCCGCGCGAGCGATCTCCGCCTCGAGCTGCTGGAAGAGGTGACGCCGGTTCGGAACGCCCGTGAGCGGGTCGGTGATCGACAACGCCACCGTCTGCTCGTGGAGCCGCGCGTTCTGCACCGCGAGCCCCACCTGGTCGGCGACCGCGGCGAAGAACTCCATCTCCGCCGGCCCGAAGTCGGACTTGCGCGGGCGCTCGAAGTTGAGAACGCCGAGCAGCTCTCCGCCGCGCACCATGGGCACCGCGAGCAGCGAACCGCGTTCCTTCTCGTTGCGTGAGCCGCGAATGCGGAACAGCTCGTCCTGCTCGAGATCGGGCACGTACCAGCTGCGCCGCAGCTCGGCCGCTCTGCCGCACACGCCTTCACCGATGGCGAACGTCAGCCCTTCCGACCCGATGTTCGGAGGGTGCGCCTTCTTCACCTCGAGCGCGCCATCGGCGTTGAGCAGCATCAGCGAGAACTTGGGCACCTCGAGCTTCACCGGCACGAGGTGCGCGACGCGGGTGAGCACCTCTTCGAGATCGAGGCTCGACGCGATGGTGCGCGCCAGGTCGTAGAGGATCTGCAGCTCGGCGACGCGGCGCTCGAGCTCGGCCTTGAGTTCCAGCTCGATGCGCGCGCGCTCGAGATCGCGCTGGTGATCGATCTCCACGGCCTTCAGGTCCGTCAGGCGCGCGAGCATGCGGTTGAAGGCCAGCGCCAGGCCGCCGAGTTCATCGCGGCCAAGATCGGGGGCGCGCACCACCAGCTCTCCCTCTTCTGCGCGCTTCATCACCGCCGCCAGCCGCTCGATGCGCCGCGAGACGAACGCGCGCACCGCGAAGAAGATCGTCGCGCCGATCACCAACACGAAGAGGGTGATGAACCACGACGCGTTGGTGAAGACCTGCGCGACCTCGGTGCGGAGCGCGGGCTCATCGATGGTCAGCTGCAACACGCCGCTGCGGAGCGTCGATTCGCCGGTGTGGCACCCACCGCAGCCGATGCCGCCGAGCGGGTAGAGCACCTCGCCGCCACCGCCTGGGCTCCACGGAAACGGACCTCCGGGCGCGTCGAACGTCGCGCGGCCCGAGTCGATCGCCAGCAATCGCTGCGCGTCGCCCCACGCCTTGTCTTCTTCTTCGATCTTGCGCGACCACTTCACCTTGCCGTCACGCCCCACGATGCGCAGGTCGGTCACCAGCTTGAGCGCCGACCAGTTGCTGCGCACGGCGTTGGTGACCGCGCGATGCGCGACGCGGGGTGGGGTGCCGGGCGGCGTCTCTTCGACCGCCGAGAAGCTGGTGGCGACGAACTCCGCGAGGCCTACCGCGTCGGTGCGCGTCTTCTCTCGTACCGCGCGATCGGTGCTCCGCCACGCAGCCGCCGTTCCGAGGGTGGCGAGGACGAGGGCCGGCACCGAGACCGCGAACAACAATCTGGTGCCGATTGAACGCAGGGTGTCCTTCCCAGCAAAGGGGCGGAAGCATCGTGCAGGTGGACTAGGGTTGGAAAGGTGGAATTGCTCACTGCGTCATCGCTCCGCTCGGTTCACGGCTTTCCCACGCGAGCGGGTGGCGCCTCGACCGGCGCGTTTGCGTCACTCAATTCGTCGTTCGCAGTCGGCGATGATCCCGCCGCGGTGCGAGCCAACCTCGAAGCGCTGGCGCGCGCAGCGAAGGTGAACGTCGACCAACTCTTCACGGTCAAACAGGTGCATGGCGATCGCGTGGTCAGCGCCGCCGAAGCGAAGAGCGACACCGAGGCCGACGCGCTGATCACCCGCGTGCCGAACACCGCAGTCGGGGTGCGCACCGCAGATTGTCTCCCCGTGCTCCTCGAAGATCGGCGCACCGGAGCGGTGGCCGCGGTTCACGCGGGGTGGCGCGGCGTGATCGCGCAGATCGTCGCCAGGGCGATCAAGGAGCTCATCGGCGACGAGGGGAAGCCGGGCGACGTGCATGCCGCGATCGGGCCGTGCATCCAGAAGTGTTGCTTCGAGGTCGACGGAGATCTCCCCGAGCGCTTCTCGACGGCGTTCGGTCAGGACGTGGTGATCGCTGGGAGCGGCGGGGCAGGGAAGACGAAGCTCGATCTCGTGCGCGCGGTGCAGGTGACGCTCGAACGCGCTGGAATTCCGAGCGACCACGTGGCCTCGCTGCCGCAATGCACGATGTGCGACACGCGCTTCTTTTCGCATCGCCGCGACCAGGGGATCACGGGTCGGCACTTGTCGTTCATCAGATCAGCCGACACGTCGGCTGGGTAGAACCGCCCACGTGGGCGCTTCAACCCTGTAGCGGTGGGCGGGTTCTGATCAGGGTGCTTTTCTTGACCCTCTTCCGAGCGGCTCCCTATTCTTTGAAGGTCATTCGCCTCTTCTTCGCCAGCTCCTGTCTCGCGCTCATTTCGGGCTGCGCGACGGACGTCGTGTCCCGCACTGAGCACAGTGAGGTCTTGTCTTCGCTGCGTGCGTTGCGCGCCGAGAACGCGCGGCTCGAAGCGCGACTCGAGAAGCTCGAAGCGCAGCAGTTGCTCGCCACCACGCGCGCCGCGCAGGTGAAGACCACCAACAACCAGAGCGCTCCTGCGATGACCGGTCGCTTCACGTCGAGCGCGCCGACGACGAGCGCTGCGCCTGCGCCGATCACGAAGGCGACGACGTCTGCCGACGCGCTCCCGCCGCTCGCCGTCGTGAAGTTGAAGCCCAGGCGCGAGAACGCGCCAAAGTTGCCGACCGTGGTCGAAGTCAGCGAGCCGCCCGAAACGATCAGCAACACGGGCCCGAGCGACGACAACGGCGAAGCGGATGATCCGAACGAGCCGAGCGCGGCGTCGCTGGCCGAGAACCAGTTCGAGCGCGGCCTCGAGATGATGAAGACCGGCAACTCGACGGCGGGCATTACCCAGCTCGACCAGTTCGCCACCGACTGGCCGCGACACCCGAAGGCCGACAACGCGCTCTACTTCGCGGGCCTGGCCCTGATGGCGCAGAAAGACTTCCAGCCCGCGTCGGAGCGCTTCGAGCGCGTGGCCGCGCAGTACCCGGCGGGCGACGCGGTGCTCGACTCGATGCTCAAGCTCGCCGACTGCCGCCTCAAGCTGAACCGTGCGTCGGAAGCGCGGGCCACCTGGCAGAAGATCGTCTCCACCTTCCCCGGCACCTCCGCTGCTGCTCAAGCGCAGGCCCGGCTGTCCAATTCAGCAGCCAAGCTGCTGGGTGAACCGAATCCCGCTGCTCCCTGACATGAGGTCGTCCATGCGCAAAGTGCTCCTCACCGCTGCTCTCTCGCTCGCGTTCGCGCCGTTCGCCGCCTTCGCCCAGACCGATGACGAAGAGACCGGCAACGACGACTCGATGCCCGAAGGCAGCTCGACCATCGCGCCCGAGAAGAAGAAGTCGAACGCGCCGAGCGCCACCGGCAAGGCGAGCGCTCCGGGTACGCAGCACACCGTCGAGCGCGGCGACACGCTGTGGGACCTGAGCCAGCGCTACCTCGGCAGCCCGTGGTACTGGCCCAAGGTCTGGTCGTACAACCCGGAGATCGCCAACCCGCACTGGATCTACCCGGGCAACGAGGTGCGTTTCTTCGCCTCGGGTGAAGAGGTGCCCACGCAGGTCGAGGTCGGCGCGCCCGAGAAAGACGTCGAGGAAGGTGAGATCTACGAGAACGTGAGCGTCGCCGGACAGATCGGCTTTCGCCCCAAGAGCTCGCTCTCGGTCGCGGCGCCGGGCTTCGTCACCAACCGCGAAGTCGAAGAGGCGGGAAAGATCTAC
>JAEUJS010000608.1 GCA_016792935.1 Archangium sp.
TTTAGTTCGGTTCACGCGCAAACCGTGGACCGCAGACGGTCATATGGGGCGTCATATTGGTGCGAAAACAGCACCAGACGCTTCGTTCGGCCGCGTTCCACAAGTAGCGCTCTCCAGAAGCAGCTGACGGCTCCGAGTTCCCCGCATTTCGCGGCGAGCTGCGGAGTCGTTCTCGTTTCTGGAGGTGCGTGATGAAGCGTTGGGACGGCCTCGTAGAGAAGTACGTGTCTGAGTTGCGGACTCGGCAATTGGCCGAGTCGACCATCTCGATGCGGGAGCGCGAGTTGCTGCAGTTCGGCAGCTGGCTGAAGCGACGGAAGCCGAAGCCGACGCTGGAGACCATCGAAGCGGACCACATCATTCGGTACGTCGAGAGCCGCGGCGCTTTCCACTCGAGGAGTTTGGTGGCGAGCGTGATGTCGATGTTGAAGTCGATGGGCGAGTTCCTCGTGCGCGAGGGCGCGTGGCGGAAGAGTCCGCTGCGTTGGATGTCTGGCCCGCCGAAGATGCACCTGCACCGGCCGCTTCCGCGCCGCATCGATCAGTCATCGCAGCAAGCGCTCTGGCGCGCGGCCGAAGAGCTGCGCGGAGAGCACGCGCGGCACCAGGCCATCTGCGTGCTGGCGGTGCTCTACGGTACGGGTTTGCGGCGCGGCGAACTCGAGCGCCTCGATGTCGACGACTGGGATGTCAGCGCCCGCATTCTGCGTATCGACGGGAAGAAGACGGGGAAGCAGCGCGCGGTCGCGGTCGGAGAAGGCGTCGCGCGTTGCATCGAGGCGTACCTGCCGCATCGACACAATCGCCTCGAAGCGACCGGCCGAGCCCAAGAGCGCAGCCTGTTGGTGAGCAAACACGGGCTGCGCATGACGGGCCAGATGGTGTCGCTGCTCGTTGGGCGACTCTCAAAGCGCGCGGGCATCGAGCGCGTGACGCTGCATCAGTTTCGGCACAGCTGCGCTTCGGATCTGCTCGCGGCCGGAGTCACCATTCCTGAAGTGCAGCGCGTGCTGGGACACGCCGTCATTCAGTCGACCATTCGCTACGCGGCAGTCGCTGACCCGCAGCGCGCCGAGGCGATGGCACTGCATCCGCTCAATCGTTTTCTCGGGCCGCCGCCCGAAGAGAGGAAGGCGTCATGAAGCAGCATGAGCTGGACGCGTGGGTCGAGGGTTTCTTGAGCTACCAGCGCGACGTGCGGCGACTGGCACCGCGCACGGTCGTCGACATCAAGTGCACGCTGAAGAAAGTGTCAGCGGCGCTCGCGAGCAAGCACCCGACGACGCCGCTGTGGAAGCTGCGCCTGGAAGACTTCCTGTACTGGCTCGAGCAGGCCCGCGCCGCCGGACAGTCGGAGCAGGCGCTCGCGAAGGACTTGAGTCACGTGCGAGGACTTCTCGAATACGCGTGGCGGAGCGGAAAAGCCGACCGCAATGTGCTCGACGGCTTCAGCCTGCAGGACGCAGGCGTGCGGAAGGAGCCGAAGTCGCTGTCGCTGGAGGAAGCAGCGGCGTTGGTGCACGCGTGCCCGCGGCAGACGGCCGAGGAGAGACGGAGTCGGCTCATCATTCTGCTGCTGTACGGGTGCGGCTTTCGGACGGCCGAGTTGTGTGGGCTCGATGTGAGCGACGTGAATGTCGAGCGGCGAGAGGTGTTGGTGCGCGCGGGGAAGGGCGGGCGCCAGCGCACCATTCCGGTGCCGGCGGCGGCGTGGAGTGAGTTGCTCGCGTACTTGCTCGAGGACGGACGCAAACGCGGTCCGTTGTTCCGCACGAAGGTGAAGAGCGCGCGCATCGGGCAGGACGACGTCGGCGACATCGTCAAACTCGCCGCTGCGCGAGCTGGCATCCGCGAAAAGGTGACGGCGCGCACGCTGCGCCACACGTTTGCCACGCACCTGATGGATGCCGGCGTGGACATCGCCGTCATCGCCTCGTTGATGGGCCACCGCAGCCCCAGCGAGACGGGCATCTACCTTCATGTGTTGCCAGGGAAGAAGCAGCGCGCAGTCGACGCGCTCGCCTCCGGCAAAGAGAAGAAGGAGACGCCGTCATGAAGTGGGACGTGTGGCTGGCGCTGTTCCTCGAGAGGCACTGCACCGCGCGTGGGTTGAATCCGCGGACCATCGCGGCGTACGGCGCGACGCTGCAGATGTTCCGCACGTGGGTGCGCTTCCGACTGAGCGACAAGGGGCCGGATCAGCTCACCGCACGCGACGTGCTCGAGTACGTCGACTACCTCCGACGCGACAGGCACAACGGCGCAGCGGCAGTGAATCGACAAGTCACCATCTTGAAGAGCTTGTTCCGCGCAGTCGTCGCGATGGGCCACATCGAGCCCGACCGAAACCCGATGGCGCACTTCCCCACCATCAAGGCCGCGCCGGTGAAGCTGCCCGTGTTCCTCTCGGAAGAAGAGACGCAGAAGCTTCTCGCGCAGCCGAGGACGACGACGGTGCTGGGCCTGAGAGACCGCGCGTTGATGACGCTGCTCTACGGCACGGGCATTCGCGCCACTGAGGCCGCGACGCTGAAGGAGAAAGACGTCGACCTGGGCCAAAACACCATCCGCGTCCTGGGGAAGGGCGGGCACGAGCGAGTGCTGCCGCTCAACGTCGAAGTGTCTCGCGCGCTGGCGCAGTACCGGTCAGCGCGCGGCCGCCTCACGCCAGTTGCGGAATTCTTCCGGAGTCGCGCCGGCGCTGCGATGAGTCGCGGCGCCATCTACGAGCGCGTGCGCACGACGGCGCGCAAGGCACGCATCGAGCGCGTCGTGTCTCCACACCGCCTGCGCCACACGTTCGCAACGCACCTCGTGCAGAGAGGCGTGCAGTTGGTGACCATCCGCGACCTGCTCGGACACCGAAGCGTCTCGAGCACGCAAATCTACCTGCACACCACTGCAGCCGACCTGCGCAGAGCTGCAGAGCGCCACCCCGTTGAGCAGTTGATTCAGCGACTCGACGACCTTCTTCCTCATGTGCGGCTGCCGCTGCAGTGGTTGCCCGGCGAAAAGGTCGTCCACCGGCACTGATGGGTTGCTGTAATATGCGAATTGCCGAGCCGCGCAAGGCGACGCGGGTTGATGATGTCTGTCTATTGTGAGGAATTGACGTGAGCGAAAGCGAACTGCAGCTCAAGGGGAAGGGGGAATTGGCTCCCGGTCCATCGCTTTCGACTGCTTCGATTCGTGGTCAGCAGGGAAGTGGGCTGTTTCTGGAGTCCGAGAATCGAACTAAATACTACTACGATGCCTTCGGGCGTCGGCGCGCGAAGTTGTCGCCGGACAGCAAGACGGACGAGTTCTTCTACGACCTGGGGCATCAGATGTTGTCAGACCGCGGGAACAACACGAGCACCAGCGAGTGGCCCGAGACGGACTACATCTGGCTCGCTGGGCGGCCGGTGGCGATGGTGCGCGCGAAGTTCGCCGTGTCACTCGGCAACATGACGCGGCAGGCCGACGGCGCAGGCTATTGCCCGCGCGACGAGGAGCAGGGCCTGTGTGGCACGTACTCCATCGTGACCGACTACCTCGGCAAGCCAGTGCTCACGCTCGACACGGCGGGCAACACGTCCGGGACGAGTTCGTATGAGGCGTTCGGCTTTGCGAATCGCCGTGAGTACCGCTGGGGCTCGCCGCACAACAACATGAGCGATTCGACGGCCATCGCGCCGCCGATGCCGCCCGCGGGACCGGGCGGGTTCGATGGTCCGTTGCGTGTGCTGACGAGCCGCTCGCAATATGGCGCGTCAACCGTGACGCTCGCAGGAAACAACGAAAATGGGTTGCTCAACGGAGACCGCGCTCACACCTGGACGAACTGGCGCTACTCCTCGACCAACTCGTGGACCGTTGCGTGGACGCCTGGTTCGTCGAGCGACTACGGCATCGACATCGAGGCGTACGAGTTGCAGGCGAAGCAGTACGGTACATGGTGGGCATGGACTCCGCTGCGTTTCCCCGGGCATTACTATGACAAGGAAACGGAGCTGAACGAGAACTGGAACCGTTACTTCGACCCGCGCACAAACCGGTACCTCTCCCCTGAGCCTCTCCTTAGCGACCCTTGGCTTGTTCGGTCTCAACTTGGATCAGCATCTGTGATGCCGACGTATGCGTATGCGGGCGCGAATCCAAATTATTACATTGATCCAGATGGAAATCTTAAGGGCACCTGGTTCTTGGTGATGCGCTTGACGGGGCCCTTCGGAGTTGGCTTTCTCGTTGGGCTTGAAGTGGGCCAAGCCGCGCAATCACACATGCCGGGTTGGTGGCCATGTGTCGACTGTCCAACGAACTCACTTCCGGGCAACGTCGCACCAATTGGTCCGAGGCCAGCGCCCCTGCTCCTGCGGAACCCAACGACGAACCTCACGCGCCGACACCCGCTGGAAGCTGTCGAATGCCGCCGCGCCCGCCTCGCGATTGTGAAACGGAGGGTCTAGATCGTTACGAAAGGTGTCTGGAGCGCTGTCCCGATTGGCCCCAAGTCGACCAGGGCAGGGGTCGCGTGCTGGCGTGCTATCAAAACTGTTGGGGTCAAATGCGGGCATTTCTCAATCGCTGCAACCCTGATGCATATCCGCTTGGAAACAGTCCAGAAAACCCATTTCCGCCTACGGAAGGCGCGCCAGGCCGGCGCCCTGCGCGATGAGTTCGACCTTGATGCTTGAGATCATCGAGCGAGCGGTTCATGCGTCTCCTGGAGAACTTCGAGACGTTCTTCGCGATGGCATCAAGATGGTCGACGAACTGAGGCGAGCTGGCAAGGAGCGCCGCGCCGGCGTCCTTGCACGGTCCTTGGCTATGACCCTCGCGCTCAGGGGTGAATTGCTCACAGAGGCTCAGGCGATGATGGAGGCTGAACTCGCCCTCAGTCGCGACGCTTCTACTCTGAAGGCGGCCGCGAAGGTTCGGGCGTGCAACGGCGACCACGAATCCGCCGAGGCGCTTCGAAAGGAAGCAGCGTCGGCGCCTGAACGTTTCCCTTCAGACAAGAACTGACGGAGCCGATTGGGCGTAACCGTCCGACGAAGTGCGTGACGAGCGCGGCGCTCGAAGTGAGCGTGCGACGGGCGTAGTTCTACGGCGTGACCGCGGCGAGCGAGCCTGGTGGTCCGCGCCAAAGATGCGGCAGCGTAACCGTCCGACGAAGTGCGTGACGAGCGCAGCGCTCGAAGTGAGCGCGCGACGGGCGTAGTTCTACGGCGTGACCGCGGCGAGCGAGCCTGGTGGTCCGCGCCAAAGATGCGGCAGCAGCTCATCGAGCTTCGAGTTCGGATGGTCGTTGATGCGCGAGAGCACGTCGGTCAGGTACTCGACCGGGTTGACCTCGTTCGCCTCGCAGCTCGCGACGAGTGAGTAGAGGCCTGCGAGGTTTTCGCCCGCTTCCTCATTTCCGACGAAGAGGAAGTTCTTCCGGCCGAGGGCTACGCGTCGCAGCGCGGACTCGGACTCGTTGTTGTCGAGCGGGATGTCGGGATGTTCAAGGAAGACGCCGAGCGCTTCCCACTGATTGAGCGCGTACCGAATTGCGACGCCCATCGGCGACTTCGGTGCATGCTTCGGGCGCTCGCTCATCAGCCAGGCGGTAACCGTCCGACGAAGGTCGTCTGGTCGCGGGTGAGCGCACGCGTGTAGTTGGCGGCGATGCACAGCCCAGGCCCCGCAGAGTGGATGAAGTTGATCGCCGATTACGAGACGAGCGGACTTCAGCAGAAGGACTTCGCTGCGAAGCACGACGTCTCGGTGAACACGTTGCAGTACTGGCTCTACAAGCGTTCCAAACGTAGTGGCGCGCAGTCCGATTCGGAGTCCGGTTCGAGGCAGAAGTTTCTTCCAGTCGAGGTGGTACCCTCGCCCGCGCTTTCAGCGCGGGACAAGCAGCCGGTGAGCGGAGTGGTGGTCGAGCGTCCGCGCGGCGTTCGCGTGCATCTCTCGAGCGATGTTCCGGCCCGGTACGTGGCCGAGTTGCTCGCCGGGCTGAGGTGACGCGTGCTGCTGCTTCCCGGCTCGGTGCGCATCCTGCTCGCGACTGAGCCCGTCGACATGCGCAACGGCATCGATGGCCTCGCCGGCATCGTGCAGGGCACGTGGCGCGAAGACGTGTTCGCCGGGCACTACTTCGTCTTCCTCTCGCGTCGCCGCGACAGCGTGAAAATCCTCACCTGGGACAACGGTGGCTTCGTCGTGTTCTACAAGCGGCTCGAGGCTGGCCGATTCCGTCGACCGGCGGTCACTGACGACGCGAAGAGCGTGAAGCTCGACTCGACGCAGCTGGCGATGTTGCTCGACGGCATCGACCTCTCGCGCGTCCGGCGCTCGAAGAAGTGGAGTCCGGGGGATCGACAAACGGGCCAGAGTTGATCTCAGCTGCCCGGTGGCACGCCGAGCACGCGAACACGAGTGTGAGTGGAAAGAGCGCCACGAAGCGCTCGCGCTCGAGCACGCCCGTCTCGCCACCGCGCACATCGAGCTCTCGGTCCAACACCGCTCGATGGCCGACGCGCTGACGGCCCTGCAGCAGGAGATGGAGAAGCTGAAGCGCCAGGTGCTCGGACCGAAGTCCGGGAAGATGCCGCGCATCTCGGACGAGCTGAAAAAGGGCAAGCCTTGAAGCGGCGAAGCGAGCTCGCGCAGAGCGAGCCGCGGCACGCAAGGCCGCGTTGGAAATGAAGACGACGATTCATGCGGTGCCCAAAGCGCAGCGCAGTGCCCGCAGTGCGGCCGCGAAGACTTGAAGCCGCTCGGCGTCGGCAAGGAATCCGTCGTCTACGAATACGTCCCCGCGCGCTTCATCACAAGCACGTGCGTGAGACGCTGGCGTGCCCGGGCGGTGGCCACGTGGTGAGCGCGGACGTGCCGCTCAAGTGGATTGAGAAGAGCCAATACGCGCCGTCCTTCGTGGCCAGCGTCATCACCTCGAAGTGCGCCGACAGCACGCCGCTCTACCGGCTCGAGGAAGAGCTCGCTCGCATCGGC
>JAEUJS010000612.1 GCA_016792935.1 Archangium sp.
GAGCACCGGATTGAGCGCGGACAACGGTTCCTGCAGCACCATCGCCGCGCGCCCTTCGAGCGAGATCGTGCCGCCGATCACCGCTCCGGTCGGCGCGAGGCCGAGCACCGAGAGCGCAGCGATGGTCTTGCCACTGCCGGACTCTCCGACGACGGCGTGCACTTCACCCGGCTCGATCTTCAGGTCGAAGGAATCGACGAGCGTGACGCCCTCGAGCACCACGCTGCGCGCCGAGACCGCGAACGTCACTTCTTCTGACCCAGCGCCGCGAGGATCTCTTCCTCGGTGACCAGGCCGCGAGCGAGCAGCGCGCGCGTCAGCCCCAGCACCAGCTTCGACGGAGCGAGGTGATCGAGCGCACCGGTCCACGCGCCTGGGGTCGGCACTGGCGGCGCAACCGGCGAACGAAAGCCCGCGCCTTCGGTCTTCAGCCAATCGGGGAGCGGCTCAGCGCTCGAAGGTGACGACTCGGGCGGCGGCGCACTCGGCACATCGACCGGAGGATGGTGCGGCACCGTGGGCATCGGCGGCGGAATGGCGATCGCTCCGATGGAAGACGGGCCCGAGCCGAAGGGACGATCGGGAACGGGGCGCACTCCGGAAGGATCGACGTTGGCGTCGCGGAAGAAGGGCGTATCGACGACTGGACCCGTACCGCCATCGACGGTGATCAGATCGAGGAGCGGGCCGGTGCCTTCCTTGATGCCGATGATCGGCCCCGACGACTCTCCAGAATTGGCCGCGGCGGCGGCAGCGAGCGCGGGCTCTGAAGCCGTGACGCCTTCGATCACCGCGCTGATCACGTCGGAGTTCGACTCGATCGGCTCGAGCGTCTCGATGGGCTCCCCAACGTCGTCGCCCCAGGGGGCTTTGATGGGCTCGAGCGTGGTGACCGAGCTCTCCTCTTCCCCGATGAGCGGTGGCTCGGAATCGACCTCGATCTTCGACGACGCGCCGTTGGTCGGAGCCGCGATCGCTTCGGGCGCCTGAACGGGAATTCCGGTGCGGGCCGACTGGAGATCGAGATCGCCGAACAGGTCTTCAGCGCGCGGAGGCGCAGGCGCCGGCCTCGGAGAATCGGGCGTGGAAATCGGCGCGATGAACGGCACCCCCGGGGCGACGGCGTTGGCTGGCGAAACGGCGCCATTCCCCTCAGTCGCAGCGGTCTCGGTCAGATCGAGTGAGCCAAAGAGATCATCGGCGCTCCCCAGCGGAGAGATCGCGGGCGCGATGCTCGGCAAATGGTCGGCGATCGGCGATCGGAAGATCCCCGAGAGCGTGGCGTGGAGCGCGTCGATCTCGTCACCACCCGCGACGTGCACGTGCACCCGCGTCCACTGCTGCTCGAGCAGCGCGACGACCTCGACGTTGGCGAGATCGGCCATGGCGATCGACAGCTCGGTGCCGTCGCTCTTCAGCGGCACGAAGCGGTACTGGCGCTGCAGCTCGAGCGGCACCAGATCGAGCACCGCCTGCGGCAGGTGCGGCAGCTCGACGAACGGCAGCTCGTATTGCTCGGCAAGACCACGCGCGAGCTGCGAGCTCGAGATCTTCCCGGTGGCGACGAGGAGATCGCCGAGGCGGCTCGGTTCCCCGGCGCTCTGATCTGCGAGCGCACCATCGACGTCACCCGCGCTCACCGCGCCGTTGGCGACGAGGATTTCGCCGATCTTCCGCTTCATGCGCTCTCGCCCCTCGCGCGGTCACGACCGTGCGCTCCGGGCTGCGCCTCGACTGGGCCGTTCGCAGAGTTCATTCGCCTCGGTCCGTGACCATCAGCGCTTCACGCGCGCCAGGTATTCCTCGCGGGTGAACACGCCCTTCTCAATGAGCAGCTCCACCATGCCCTTGAGCGCAGTGACTTCCTTGCGCTGGGCCTCTTCGATCGCGCGCAGCATGTCGGCCGGGCTCTTGCCCTGCATCGACGCGGGGATTTCACCGAGCGTCGACGAGCGCATCGCTCCCGAGGGACCACCGCCTGCTGGACCACCCATCGAGATCGCATCAGGTGGAGGAGGCGGTGCCTTCACCTGCATCGCGGGCGTGTTCGAACTCGACGAGCGCCGTGACGCCTTCACCTCTTCGGCCGACTTGATGAGCGTGTGGCCCTGCGAGTCGACCAACTTCATTCCGTCGTCTTCACCGCCCTCGAGCTCTGCCTCGCCCTCGTAGAAACGCGAGAACGCGCGAGCGATCGACTGACGGCCCGACAGCTGCGGAACGATTCGACACCGCGTCACGGAGCGCAGCGTGTCGAGGTGCTTCAAATTCTGCGGCTCGGCCATGGCGACCACGAGGGTCTTGCCGTCGTCACGCAGCTGCAGCGGCAACGCGACGAGATCACGCGCGACCTCAGGCGGCATCTTGGAGCGCACGTGCGAGGGAATCGACGAGATCGATTCCAGCGCCACCGAGGGCACGTTCATCTGTTTGCTGAGCGCCTTCACCAGCATGTCTTCGGTGAGGAAGTTCATGCGAACGAGGAGCTCGCCGAGCTTGCCTCCCCACTTCTGTTGTTCAGCGAGCGCCGCCTTGAGCTGGCTCTCGTTGATTACCTTGGCTTTGACGAGGAGGTCGCCGAGTCGAATGGCCATGACTGCGAGGGATTCTAACGATTTACGCTCGCCCGTCGACTGAACGACGCACGGCCTCGCCAATCGCGTTCACGGCGAGAACGGTCGAGGCAATGGCGAGCCCCGGGAAAACCGCCAACCACCAGGCGCCGGGGTGCTGAAGGGTGCGATGCGCCTCGGTCAACAGCTCTCCCCAACTGGCCGTTGGTGGGGCCACGCCGATGCCGAGGAACGACAGCGCGGTCTCGAGGAGGATCGCCGAGCCGACGCCGAAGGTCGCCACCACGAACACCGGCGCCATCGCGTTGGGGAGCAGGTGGCGGAAGATGATGCGTCCGGGACTGGCTCCGAGCGCTCGCGCGGCGAGGACGAATTCGCGCGATTCGAGGGTGAGCACCTCGGCGCGAACGAGGCGCGCGACCTCGGTCCACCGCGTGAGGCCGAGCGCGAGGATCAACGGCCAGATCGACTGCACGCGCACGATCGAGAGCAGCGCGAGGAGGAAGAAGACCAGCGGGAAGGTCTGCATCACCTCGAGCACGCGCGAGATGATCAGATCGACGACGCCTCCGAGGTAGCCGGCGATGCCACCGAGCGCCATGCCCACGCCGACGGCGATCAGGACCGTGAAGAAGGCGACGAGGAGACTGACGCGGGCTCCGTGGATGAGCCGAGCGGCGACGTCGCGACCGAGCTCATCGGTGCCGAGGAGGTGTTTGTCGTCGGGCGCCCACGGCGGTGGCTCGGGGCGATCTTCGCGCGTGACGGCGAGCGTCTGGAGCGGCCCGTATTTGATCGGCGTCCGCACGATCCATTCCGCGGTGGAGAGATCGCGACTCTGCAGCGCGACGGGCTTGGTGATGCAGGGGAAGAGGTACGTCTGGCCGTCGGTCCGCACGGCGATCGGGAGGTCGGACGCGATCAGATCGGCTCCGAGCGCGCTGATCAGGAGCACCGCGAGAAAGGCGGCGGCGATGCGGGTGGAACGTCGCTTCACTTCGCGCGCTCCAGACGAATGCGTGGGTCGATGAACCCGTACGCGAGATCGACCAGCAGCATCGAAGTCATGGTGGCGATGGCCATCACCGTCGCGACGCCCATGATGGTCGGGTAGTCGCGCGAGCCGATCGAGTCGAACGCGAGCAGACCCATGCCGGGCACTCCGAAGATGCGCTCGATGATCACGCTGCCTCCGACGAGATGCGGGAGGTGCAGACCGAACATCGTGACGACGGGGAGCAGCGAGTTGCGCAGCGCGTGTTTCCAGATCACGCGGCGCTCGGGGATTCCGCGGGCGCGCGCCGCCTTCACGTAATCCTGCGCGAGCGCCTCTTCCATCGCGGCGCGGACCTGGCGCGTGGCGACCACGATGGTGGGGAAGGCGAGGCAGATCACCGGCAACACGAAGCCGCCGTTCTCGAGGCCCTGCACGGGGAAGAGATCGAGGAAGCGGGGGCCGGCGAAGATCATCAATGCCATCACGGCGATCCAGAACGAGGGCACGCTCCACGCGGTGAGGAGCAGTGCTTCGACCGCCCTGCCCCAGCGATCGCGGCGCGTCGAGAGCCAGACGCCGAGGGGAATCGCCAGGCCGAACCCGAGGATCATCGCGAGTCCGGCGACGAGCGCCGTGCGTGGCATGGCCTCGAAGATCTTCTCGGTGACGAGGCGCTGATCGATGAGCGAGCGGCCGAAGTCGAAGCGCACGAGGTGGAACATCCACCGCGCGAACTGCAAAGGGAGTGGTGCGTCGAGACCCTGCGCTGCGCGCGCGCGCGCGATCGCCTCGGGGTCGAGCTCACCGGTCTCGAGATCGAGGAGAAACGGATCTCCCGGAGCGAGTCGCGCGACGAGGAACGTGAGCAACGAGATCCCGAAGAAGGTGGGGATCATCAACAGCAGTCGCCTGAAGACGTACCGCTTCATGGTGCGAGCCACACCTTCGCGAGGTCGTACCCGCGCAGTGAAGGAACGAGCCCATGAACGCTCCGCTTCGCGAGATCGAGCGACGGACGCCGCCCCATGAAGAGGTACGCCTGATCTTCGAAGATCAGCTTGTGCGCCTGACGCTCGAGCGCCGCCCGCGCGGTGGGATCGAGCTCGGTGCGAATCCGCTCGAGCAACGCATCGACGTCAGGGTTCGCGTACCCGAGGAAGTCGTTGCCCGCGTCGGCCTGCGACGAATGGAAGTTGGCGAAGTTGTCCTGCAACGAATCGGCGGCGGCCCAGCTCAACGCCATCGCGTCGAAGTCGTGCGCGCGCACACGGCTCATGTACGCCGACACGTCGACCGTCTCGATGCGCGCGTCGATCGAAGCCTGTCGAAGCGTGTCCAGATAGATCGGCACGAGCTTGTTCATTTTCACGGACTGCGCCGCGATGAGGAACGCGAAGCTGAACTTCACGCCCTCGCGATCGAGCACGCCGTCACCGTCGCTGTCCTTCCAGCCGTCACTCGCGAGCAGGGTCTTCGCGCCAGCGGGGTCGAAGGCGATCGGCTTCACGCTCGGATCGCAGCTCGTCGTGCCTTCCATCCACGGGCAGCTGGTGCGCGGCTCGAGCCCGAGATCGACGGTCTTCTCGATCGTCTCCGACGGGTACAGCATCGCCAGCGCGCGGCGGACGTTCTTCGAGGCGAAGAGCGGCTTGCGTTGGTTGAAGCCGATCCACGCGTAGGCGTTCTCCGCGAACGTGATGCGGCGGTAACCGGTGAACGCCCAGCGCTGCGACTCGATGGATCTCCACGCCGCCGGAGTCAGCCGGATGAAGAGATCGAACTCGCCCTTCTCGAGCGCGGTCATCGCGGCGGTGTCGTCCTTCACGATGCGGAAGACGATCTTGTCGACGAACGCGCGGTCATCAGCACGCACGTAGGTGAGCGAGACGCCCGGCTCCCACTTCTCGAACTTGAAGGGGCCCGTGCCGATCGGCGCGCGGTGAATGGGGAGCGTGTCGAACGCCTCGACCGGCCCTGCGATGGCCGCCGCCGGCATGATGGGGATCGCGGTGAGCAGCGTGTGGTTGGCGAGGAAGTACGGCTTCTTCCACCGGAAGATCACGGTGCGCTCGTCGGGGAACTGCAGTTGGTCGAAGTGCTCGAGCGAAGTGCGCAGCGTCGAGGTCGGAAAGCGCTCGTCGAGGATCACCCCGAGCGTCGCTTTCACGTCGTTCGAGGTGAGCGGCGTTCCGTCGTGAAAGACGATGCCCTTCTTGAGCGTGATGGTCAGGGTGAGGTGATCGTCACTCTCGACCACCTTCTCTGAGAGCGCGTCGAGCGTCTCGTAGATCGGCCCGACGGTGATACGCGCCATCGTGCCTTCGTTGAAGCGATCGTGGAGGCGCGTGAGCCCCGCGGGCTCGAGCGGCAGGCGAACCGTGAGCGTTCCGCCCTTCTTCGGCGTTCCGGTCTCGAGAGGGAGTCGGCCTGCGAGCCAATCGGCGTCAGGGCCCGCGACGCCCGCATCGACCGCCGGGTTCTGTCGACAGGAACAGCTGCAGCCCGACACGAGGACGAGGGCCAAGAACAGGCACCAGCCCATGCGGTTGAAGATGCGCTCCCTCACCCAACCCTCTCCCCGAGGGAGAGGGGAAGTGTCGACACGGTTCACTGAGCCGGAGGTTGGCTCGGATCTCCGTTCGCATCCACTTCGACGACCGGAATCCCCTCGGGCGGAGCGAGATCGAAGAGCGTCATGTCGGGCGCCTCGTTGACGGCCATTTCCTTCCACACCAGCTCGACCTTCGTCTTCGCGAGCCTGGCGTCGAGGGCGGCGGTCTTCGGCACCGTCACTCCGGACGGCTCGATGGTCGTGATGTCGCTGAAGTCCAACTCGTACGCGTTCAGGTTCTCCGCCCTGCTCTTCACCACGCGATAGCTCGGCGGCTGCACGTGCAGGATCTGCCGCACCTTTCCGCGCGTGATGGTGAGCACGAAGAGCTGCAGCGAATCGTCGAAGCGCATCTCGAGCTCATCGACTGCCCCAGCCGACTGGTCGGCTGATCTGATGGGAATCCTCGGAGCGCGCCCGAGCATCACGGACGCCAGCTCCGAGGGCGGCATCACGATCGGCAAGAAGCGGCTCAAGTTCGCGGCCGTCGCGGGCCCGCGGAAGAACTTCCCTTCTTGCGCCATGTAGAGGCCAAACCGCTCTCCATCCGTCACGAAGACGCCCTGCGGCTTGCCGAAGAAATCGAGCTGCTCGATGTGGATGAACGCGGGGTGCTGAACCGCGGCAAAAAGCGTCACTGAGCCCTTGCCCTGTGGCGAATCGACTCCGAGGCGGCCGTCACCTTTCAGCGAGAAGACCTGCGACTCCGCGAAGTTCACGCGGGCGAGCAGATCTTTGGCGCTGGTCGGCGCTCCGTCTTTGCCGAAATCGACACGCCTCGGAGGGCAGCCCAACAAGAACGCCACGGGAAGAATCAGCAGGGCGAAGCGTTGTCGTGCGATGGCGGCGAGCATCCTTCGGCGCTAATAGCTGGTTTCTCGATGAGCTTCGACGAGCTGCTCCACTACCTCCGCCTCGGTGGCTTCACCATCGTGGTCATTCTTCTCTCGTCGGTGCTGGCGATCGGCGTCGCGGTCGAACGCGTCATCGCGCTGTGGGGAGTCGGCGCCAAGACGCGCGAGCTCGGCCAGTTGATCGCGCGCCATCTGCTCCGCGGTGAGGTCGCTGCGGCGCGTTCGGCGGCCGATCGCTCGACGACGCTCTCAGCCGATCTCTTCCGCGCCGGCTTCGATCGCGCGACACGCAGCACGGGCCCCAATCTCGACGCGGCGGTCGAGCGTGAACGCGTGCAGCTGCTGCTCAAGATGCGCCGCGGGTTGTGGATCCTCGGCACCATCGGAGCGACCGCGCCGTTCGTCGGCCTCTTCGGCACGGTGTGGGGAATCATGCGCTCGTTCAAGGATCTCGGGCTCGACGTGGAATCGGGAGGCACGGGTGGTTCGGCGGCGGTGATGTCGGGCATTTCGGAGGCGCTCATCGCGACGGCGGTCGGCATCATCGTCGCCGTCGAGGCGGTGGTGCTCTTCAACATCTTCCAGGCGCGGTTGGCGCGCATGAGCGCCGAGCTGCGGCTGATCGCCGAGGAGTTCGTCGAGCTGCTGCGTGAGGCGGCGCCGAACGGGAAGTTGCCGGCCCCGACGCCTTCCGATTCTCAACCGCCGACGAACCCGAGCTGATTCGACATGGCGCTCTCGGGACCCGGTGGCGGGAAACACGACGACGACTTCGAGAACGACGTCGGCGGCTTCAACGACATCAACATCACGCCGCTGACGGACATCTTCCTGGTGCTGCTGATCATCTTCATGGTCACCAGCTCGGTGATCGTGAACTCGTCGAGCGGTGCGAAGGCGGGTCTCAAGGTCAACCTGCCGCAGGGTGGTTCGGCTGACGTCGCGGCGCAGGCGAACGATCTCTCGGTGGCGATCCTGTCCGACGGGCGGCTGGTGCTCGGCGGAGACGTGGTCACCGCCGAAGAGCTCAAGAAGGCGTTCGACGACGCGAAGGTGAAGAGCCCGGACACGATGGTGATCGTGCAGGCCGACGAAGGCGTGGCGCACGGCAAGGTGGTCGAGGTGATGGAGCTCGCGAAGGCTGCGGGGCTCGGTCAGCTCGCGATCGGCGTGCGCGACGGCCAGCCCAAGTAAGTTCCGCGTTCAGTGCGCGAGGAGCCATGCGCGCACCGCGTCGACCTGCGTCTCGACGGTGCTCGAGCCGTGGCCGCCCTCTGGGGCGACGAGCTTCGTCTTGTCCTTCGCTCCCGAGTGCGTGAGCAGCTCATCGAAGCTCTTCGGATCGACCAGGCCATCGTGCGCGCCCTGCACGAGGAGCAACGGCACCTCGAGCTTCGCGAGGTTCTCGGGGATCCGATCCATCACGCGCCCCTGTGCCGCGAGGTACCGCATGCTGAAGTAACGAACGACCAGCGGATCGTTCTGCATCGCCAGCCCCTCGAGGCGATCGGGTTCGAACTCCACCGCTTCCGGTTTGCTGTTCATGTCGACGGTGAGCGCCGCGGGACGGAAGACGAGGTTCCAGGCGAAGCGCAGGTAGTCGCCGAACGTCGGCGTCATTCCCTTCGCGGTCTGCAGTCGCCAAGCGGGATTGGCGAGGACGATGCCCGAGACCGACCGGGGCGCCTGCACCGCCGCCTCGAGCGCGAACGCACAGCCCGCGCTCTGCCCGAGCAGATACACGCGCTCGAACTTGCCGAGCAGGTGTTTGAGAAAGAGATGGTGGTCGCCGAGGAAGAGCTCGTAGTCGTCGGCGTCTCCACGCAGCCCGTCGGAGAAGCCCGTTCCGCGCGGGTGAAAGACGACGGTGGAGAAGCCGGCCTCACGGAGCGCCGCGGCCAACGTCGGATCGGGCGGCTCAGCGCGTGCCTCGGCTCCCGAGACGAACCACACCGCTCCACGCTCGGCGCGCCCCGCGATCGGATCAGCAGAGGAGTCTGCGGGGGCAATCGACACGAAGAGCCGCGTTCCATCAGCCGCGGTGAAGAACTCCGCGCCCGCGGGAGCGGAGATGGGTGGGCGCACCAGACGCTCCGCCGCAGCGCACGACACCGTGACCAGTCCGCACACCGCGACGACGAGCGCGCGCGTCATGGTCGGGTGAGTCGGCCGGCTGCGCGGGTGGTCGCCTCGTCAGCGCACAAGTCGAGGCTCACCTTCCACAACCGCTCGCGTTGAGCCGCGTCGAGCACGGTGGGCGGTTTGGGGTGCGGGCAGAGCATTCCGTTCGCGTGGGTGATGAGGTGGCCCGAGCGTTCGGCGCTCTCCGCCTGGCCCTCGAGGAAGAGCGGCGCCATGAGCTGTCCGCACGCGTCGATGGAGATGAACTGTCCAAACGCCTTCATCACCGTGGCCGCCGCTCGCATCGCGAAGGGGATGAGGTTGATCTGGTTGGTCCACACCGTCTTCGGAATCTCGAACCCGAAGCACGACACGCGCGGCGCTCGGCGTTCATACAGCTCGTGGAGCCGGGTGAAGAACAGGCGCTTGGCAGCCATGCCCTGGCCGAGCGCGAGCTCGTAGTTCCATTCCTTCTCGAGCTGCAGATCGTCGAACTTCAGCTCGCCGAAGGAAGGCGTGTTGAAGACCACGCGCCCGCCGTGCTGCGACCCTTCGAGCAGGTCGAGCAGGTTCAGCGTCAACATGAACTGCGAGAGGTAGTTCACCTGGAAGTGCGCATCGAGGCGGTCTTCGGTGACGTCGTGCCGAGGCGCGTAGCCGATGCCGGCGTTGATGAAGATCGCATCGAGCGTGGTGTGCCGCGACCTGAACTCCGAGATCGCTTCCCGCACCTCTCGGAGTCGAGACAGGTCGCAGCGAATGGTGCTGATGCGCGCGGGAGTGGACAGGCGCGCGAGTTCGTCCGACGTCTGGGCGAGCAACGGCTGCGAACGTCCCAACAGCACGAGCTCGACGTTGGGGTGGGTGGCGAGCGCGCGGGCCACGCCCTTTCCCATGCCATTCGTCGCACCGGTGATGAGCACCTTCATCGAGCACCGCCCTTCGGTGCTCGGTTCAGCAAGCCGCGTTCCACGGACACGGGTCGGCCGTCGGTGACCTTCACCGCAAGAGCTGCGCGAAGCATCTCGCGTCGCGCAGAGTCAGCGCTGGCTCAGGAAGCCCACGAGCGCCTGCTTCACCTCGGGGTACGCCCAGAGATCGTTGTGGGTACCGCCCTTCACTTCCATGAACTGCGCGTGCGCGATCAGACCCGCGAGCTTCTTGCCGATCTCGAAGGGGATCACTTCGTCATCGGTGCCGTGAATCACCAGCGTGGGGATCTTCACTGCCGGTGCGCGCGTCGCGGAGTCGAACTCGTCGCGGATCAGCAGGCGCACGGGGAAATATGGAAAGGCGCGCGCTCCCACTTCGGTGATCGAGGTGTACGGCGTGAGGAGGATCAGCTTCGCGCCCCAGCCGCGATCGACGAGCTGCACGGCGACTCCGCTGCCGAGGCTCTGCCCCTCGAGCACGAGCCGAGAGCGATCGATCTTCCGATCGCTCGTGAGGAACTTCAGCGCCGCTTCGCTCGCGTCGACGATTCCCCGCTCGCTCGGCTCGCCTTTCGTGCCGGGGTAGCCCGGATATTCGACGGTGACGAACGACGCGCCCTGCGCCGCCCAGAACTTCGCCTCGCCTTCGCACCAGGCGACCTGTTCGCCATTGCCGTGAAACCGAACGACGACTGGCCCATCGCCCTCGACCTCGTGCATCAACAGAAACGTGCCGTTCGGAACGTCAAAGCGAGTGAGCGATGGCGGCGGCGCGTCGAGCACCTTCGGGGCCGGAAACAGAATCGCGCGCTGCATGAAGAACAGCAGGCCGCAGAGCACCAGGTACCCACCGCCCAGCGCTCCGAGAATCACCAGCATGCGTCTGCTCACCAGACGAACGGTATCAGCGCGCGGCGCGACGCCGGGTAGTCAGCGAACTGCTTGCGGTACCAGGCCCAGTTCGAGCGCGCGCGGGGAACGAGGTTCGCGCAGGTGAACGCGAAGAACGCCCAACCCGCCAACGTCTGCGCAGCGATCGCAAAACCGAGCCACTCGATGACTTCTCCGAAGTAGTTCGGAGACGCGACGAAGTGATGCAGCCCCCCAGTGGGGACTTTGTAGCCACCTTCTCCCGGCGCGCGGAGCGAGCGCAGCACGGCGTCGGAGTGCACGTTGATGCCAAAGCCGAGGAAGAACAGCGCGAGGCCAGCGATGAGCGCGAAGTCGATCGGGCGATCCATCAACTGCGAGCCGTTGCCCCAACCGTTGAGCACGTTGAAGACGATCGCCATCGCGACGGTGAGGACCGGCTTCACCTTGCCGTCGGCCCGCATGCGCGCCGTGTAGATGAAGGTGCGTTGCCCGTAGTGCAGCAGGTACGCAGCGCCGAGGAGCGAAACGGTCAGCGTGCCGAACGCGGGGTTGAGCCACCACGCGATCGCGAAGAGGAAGAACGACGGCGCTTCCATCAAGACCCAGCCCAGCTTCGCGGGCATCGAGGGGCCCCAGCCCGCGCGGGCGTGACGACCGTACGGAGCGACGACGAAGAACAACGTCGGGAAGACGATCACCGCGAACGCGAGCACCAACCAGCTGAACCACTGACTCATCGCGCTCCCCATATGCGATCCAGGAACGAGACGAAGTGATCTGTGAGGGTCTCGGGCTTTTCGACCCTGGCGTGTTTGCGGACGGTGACGGTTGTTCCATCGACGTTCTCGAACGAAACGCCCGGCAACGCGCGACGGGCGAACGCGACGGCAGCTTCGAGCGGAGGCGGCCCATCGAAGACCACGCGCTTCAGATCACCGATGGCCGCGGCGAGCCGTGCGCCGTGGAAGGGATCGAGCCCGCGCTCCAACCGATAGTCGGCGCCGCGGGGCGACCAGGTGGCGGTGGTGCCGGTCGCCGTGCGCTCCAACGTCAGATCCCACACGCGCAGCGACGCGACGCGGGTGCGAGCCCATGCCTCGATGGCGATCAGATCATTCGGGCCGCTTTCGCTCGACGTGAACGTGAACCGCACGTGACGGCCTTCGAAGCGCAGGGTGTCGAGCGCCGCGCCGAGCGCATCGGCGGGCAGGAGCAGCTCGAGCGACTTGACGCGCGGCAGCGACTCGATCGCATCGAGCGTCTTGCGATCGGCAAAAGGAACGTCGAGCAGCGAGGTGATGCCCAGCCCCCCGCGCGCTTCGAGCTCGCGCAGCAGCTTCAGATCGGAGCCCTCGATCTCCTGCAGTGACCTCGCGCGATCACTCAAGACCAGCGCTCGATAGGCCGTGAAGGGCGTGGTGTTGCTGCGCCTGACCGGCGACTTCTCGCGCACCAGCCGCCGCAGCGTGACCAGCATCGGGCGTTCGATCGCGGACGCGATGCGCTTGTTGTCCCGCGGGGCCTTGCGCGAGACCGCGGCGGAGAACAGCAAGCCATCGCGGTACTCGAGCTCGCAGAGGAACGAGTTGAGCCCGGCGAGCCATTCCTTCTCATGGCGCAACCTCAGCGCGGTCGCGGTCTCACGTTCTCCGCGCAGCGAGCGAGCGATGAACTCGCCCCACGGGTCTCCGGCCTCGAGGAGTGCGTCGGCGAACACCGCGGCCGCCTCCCGGGTGGGAGCGGCCATCACCTCGAGCAGCAGATCTTCCCGCGAGCGACTCAGAGCGAGCCGACCCTACGCGAAAATGCTCCCGCTCCCTCGGGGAGAGCAGCTCAGAAGTTGGCGTACGCCGCGTCGCTGATCTGCATGGGCGTCTGGTCTTCGAGCATCGCGACCTCGGCGTGGTTCTTCGCCTGCGGCAGCACGTTGCGCGCGTACCAGAGCGCCGAGAACGTCTTGCCCTCGTAGAACGCGCGATCGGTGTGATCGGCCGGGAGCGTGTCGAGCTTCGCCTGCGCCTTCACTCCGGCGTCGAGCAGCACGTACGCGACGGCGAGCTGCGACATCGCGAGCAGGAAGCGGTTGGCGACGAGCGGGATCAGCTCGACCTTGCCGCCCTGCAGCCAGCCCATCATCGACATCGCGACGCCGACGACGGCTTCCGACGCGGTGGACAGGTACGTCACTTCCTTGCCGAACGTCTTGTGTTCCTTGTGCGCCTCGACGAACGAGTTCAAGTCGGCGACGAAGGCCTGGAAGTTCGCGCCGCTGTTCTGGCCGAGCTTGCGCGCCACGAGATCCATCGCCTGGATGTGGTTGGTGCCCTCGTAGATCGAGAAGATCTTCGTATCGCGCGTGTATTGCTCGACGGGCCAGTCCTTCAAGAAGCCCGCTCCGCCGTAGACCTGCTGCGCGATGGCACAGAGCCGGAACGCTTCGTCGCTCCCGTACGACTTCACCAGCGGCGTGAGCAGGTCGACCTGACCCATGTGGTACGCGGCCTTGTCGTCGTCCTTGCCGGCGAGCACGGCCCACTGATCACGGTGCGAGGCGAGCTTCACCACCAGCGAGCGGATGCCCTCGGTGGTGGCCTTCATCTCGAGCAGCATGCGGCGGATGTCGGGGTGCTGAATGATGGGAACGCGCGGCGCCTTCGGATCTTTGAACTGCGTGAAGTGCGAGCCCTGCTTGCGATCTTTCGAGTACTCGAGCGCGTTCAAGTACGCCGACGACGCGATGCCGAGCCCCTGGATGCCGACCGCGATGCGCGCGCCGTTCATCATGCGGAACATCTGCGGCATGCCCTGACCTTCGGCGGTGCCGACGAGCTCTCCGATGCAGCCGCCGTTCTCTCCGAAGTTGAGCACGCAGGTGGCCGAGCCGTTGATGCCCATCTTGTGTTCGATCGACGCGACGTTGACGTCGTTGAACTCACCGAGCGAGCCGTCGGCCTTCGCGCGAATGCGCGGCACGATGAAGAGCGAGAGGCCCTTGGTGCCCAGCGGAGCGCCTTCGACGCGCGCGAGCACGAGGTGCACGATGTTCTCGGTGAGATCGTGGTCACCACCCGAGATGAAGATCTTGGTGCCGCTGATCTTGTAGGTGCCGTCGGCTTGCTTCACGGCCTTGCTCGACGCGCTGCCGACGTCAGAGCCGGCGTGCGGCTCGGTGAGACACATGGTGCCGCCCCACGTGCCGTTGAACATCTTCTCGCAGTACTTCTTCTGCTGCGCCTCGGTGCCACACTCGGCGATCACTTCGGCCGCGCCCCACGAGAGGCCCGGGTACATGTTGAACGCCGTGTTGGCGCCCGAGGTGAGTTCTTCGATGATCGCGTAGAGCGACGTTGGAGCGCCCTGCCCGCCAAACTCAGTCGGCACCGCGACCTGCTTGAGGCCCGCCTCGTACAACTTCTTCCACGCGTCCTTGAAACCCTTCGGGGTGATCACGCGGCCGTCGACGATCTTGCAGCCTTCGCGATCGCCCGAGCTGTTGAGCGGACCGAGCACTTCCGTCGAGAAGCGGTAGACCTCTTTGATGATCGCTTTGGCGGTGTCTTCGTCCCAGTTCTCGTACGGGCCTTTTCCGGCGAACGACTTGAAGTCGTATTGCTCGAAGAGGACGAACGACAACTCGCGAAGGTCTGCCTTGTAGCGATTGATTCCGACGGACATGTGGGGACTCCAGAAGCGTTGGGGGAGACGCGTGACGTGCTGCGTCGTAGTTCTGACCCAACCTTGATTCTGTAGTCAACACACAACGACGCAATGCGTTAGGCAGCCGCCAACGCCCGCTTACTTCTTCTTCTTCTTCTTCGCAGGTTTGGAGGGCTTCTTCGGAGCGGCCTTCTTCGGCTTCGGAGCCTTCTTCGCCTTCGCAGGCTTGGCCTTCTTCGCGCCCTTCGCCGGCTTCGCGGCCTTGCCGCCCTTCTTCACCTTCACCTCGACGGGCGGAGGCGCGACGCGGATCGACTCGCGCGGCACGTTGAGGATCAGCGGAGGCTGCCCCATGCGGAACCGGTTCTCGTCTTCCACCGAATAGAAGACCTTGAGCGTGACGTTGCCGCGAATGGCGAGCTGGCCCTGCTGGTTCTCGGCCCACACGTCGAGCTCGAGGAAGTACTTGCCGTCTTGCCCGTGGCGATCGGCGACGCGGCCTTTGCAGACCAGCGTGTCTCCGGGCCACAGCATGCGGGAGAAGCGGCACGTCAGCTTCCGCACTTGAGCACCGCGCGCCCAATCGCCGACCAGCTGCGAGAGGAAGCCCATGCCGATGGTGGTGGGAGCGACGACCGACGGCATCCCCGCCGCGCGCGCCGCCGTCTCATCGACCTGCACTGGATTGAAGTCGCCAGTCGCGCCCGCGTACCGAGCGAGCTGCACGCGATCGATCGGAGCCTTCGCCATCGCTGGCAGCTCGTCTCCGATGCGGATGTTCTCGAAATACAGTTTGCGCGGGGGCATCAGATCTCCCGGGTGCTGCGGACGAGGTAGCTGCGTCGCACTTTGAGGACGAGCTGACCGTTTTCATCGCGGCCTTCATCTTCGATCACGGCGATCTCCATGCGGCCGGCGGGGCTGGGGCGCTCTCCGACTTCGGCGACGCGCGAGGTCATGAGCAGACGATCTCCAGCGATGACGGGGCGCTCGTAGTCGACGCTCCACTCCGAGAGCAGGAGGTTGCGCGCCGGCACGCCCAGCAGCTCACGCAGGTCGGTGCCGGAAGAGAACGTCAGCGGAAAACTCGGAGGCACCACGATGCCCGCGAAGCCGGAGGCGCGCGCGTAGTCGGCGTCGAAGTAGGCCGGGTTGTAGTCACCGAGGCTCTCGGCGAAGCGGCGAATGGCGCCCTTCTCGACTTCATTCAGCGTGGGAGGCGTCGTACGGCCAACAGCGTTGCGATCGAGCATGAGATCTCTTCAGCGTGCTGCGGGGAGTTCCAACACAGTGAGCAGTCCAGGCTCCGCGTTGGTGATGCGCGGAGCGGCGTTGACGATCAAATTGGCGGTGGCGCGATCTCCGCTCAGTCCCCCGGGGATCGAGACGCGCACGGGAGGATCAGCGTCGATCTCGATCACGTCTCCGGGCTCGTCGGCACCGACGGCGATGGTGAGCTCGAGGCGCACCTTTTCCTGACCTTCGGCGAGCCCGACCGCGACCTGGTGCATGCCGGCGACACGGCCCTTCTTCACCGTGAAGGCGCCTCCAGTGATGTCTTCTTCGGCAAAGACCGGCGTCAGCTCTTCTTCGTAGTCGTCACAGTCGATGCCGAGACCGAGCGCGGCGAGCGCGGTGCTCTCGACCAGACCGACGTGACCGACGGCGTCTTTGTCGACCAGCGCGAAGAACTCGTCTTCGGTGAGACCGGCTCCGACTTTGCGCTGCAGGGCTTCGCGACGCGTGCGCGCATCGACGACGCGGGAGACCTTCGCGTGGCGCACCGGGCCGCAGACCTGACCGAGCGTGGCGACGAGGCGATCCATCACGAAGCCGGGGTTGATGCCGGTGCCGATGACGGTCGTGCCTGCGCGCTGGGCCGCCGCGTCCAACTTGTCCGCGAGCTGCGGGTGGTTGAACCAGGGGAAGGCGAGCTCCTCGCAAGTGCTGACGACGTGCATGCCGTGCGAGAGCGCTTCGAGCACTTGATCGGTGACCTGCGGAAGCTTGGAACCCGTCGCGTGGAGGAGGACGACTCCGGTGCGGCGGCCGACGGCTTGCGCGATCGTCGGGCTGATCTTGAACGTGCCTGCTGGGATTCCGAGCGCGTCACTGAGCTTCTTGCCGGCGAGTGATGGCGACTTGTCGACTGCGCCGATGAGCTCGAGCTCTTCAGATTGCAGGGCCGCGCGCGCGATCTCCTGACCGATGAAGCCGAGCCCCATCACCACCACGGGTACTGGTCCGCTTCCCTCGGTGCTGGGTGGGCTGCTCTTGCCGACCGTCGCAGGCTTCGCCGAACGCGCCATCGATGTACCGAATGGTATGTGATGCGATCTCGTGAGCGAGAGTTTTTCCCCTCGGCTCGCTCGGAAAATGCGTGTGGGTGTGCATCACACCCACGCCCGGGAAGCCCCGGGAGGGCTTGGCGGCTATGTTCCGCGCCCTCATGGTCGAACGTTTTCTGGTCGTGGATGACGACCCCAGCATCGTCGAGGCGTTGTCGCGGGTCGTGAAGTCGATGGGGTTCGAGGTGGTGTCTCACACCGACCCGCGTGAGGCGGAAAACGAGACCAACTTCGATCTGGTGATCACGGACTTCATGATGCCGGGGATGAGCGGCGTCGAGCTGCTTGGGAAACTGAAGTCGAAGAACCCCGATGCGGTGCGCATGCTGATCACCGCGGCGAACGACTTCAAGGTGGCGATGAAGGCGGTGAACGAGGGGCAGGTCTTCCGGCTGCTCTCGAAGCCGTGGACGCTGCAGGAGCTGCGATCAGCGATCGACTCGGCGGTGGGCTACTCGCAGCTGATTCGCGAGAACAAGCGGCTGACGAAGGAACTGGTCGAGCTGAACGCGTCGCTGGAAGCGCAGGTGATCGAGCGGACCAACGGGTTGCTCGAAGGAATGATCCGGGCGCTCGACTATCGAGACACCGAGACGCAGTGGCACTCGTGGCGCGTGGCGCGTTTCACGCGGCGCATCGCGGAAGAGATGGGGATCAAGGGCGAGCAACTGCTGCAGATCGAGCAGGGAGCGCTGCTCCACGACATCGGGAAGATCGGTGTGCGTGACGCGATTCTCTTGAAGCCCGGCCCTCTCACGCCCGAGGAATGGGTCGAGATGAAGAAGCATCCCGAGTTCGGTTTCCGGATGCTGCAGAACATTCCGTACCTGCGCGCGGCGGCGGACATCGTCTACCAGCACCAGGAGAAGTGGAACGGTCAGGGGTATCCGCGCGGGCTGAAGGGCGAGGAGATCGCGATCGGTGCGCGGCTGTTCTGCATCGCCGACACGATGGATGCGATTTGCAGCGATCGTCCGTACCGCAAGGGTTCGACCCTGGAAGTGGCGATCACCGAGATCGGCCGGCTCGCGGGATCACAGTTCGATCCTGAGGCAGTGCGGGTGTACCTCTCGATTCCGCCGAGCGAGTGGGTGCGGATCCGCAACGAGATCGAGCAGCTCGAGGTCGTCGATAAGCGTCGATCGACGGGCGAGATCCCGGTGCACGCTCCGCACGGTCACGCCGACTGATCACTTCTTCAACTTCACTCCGAGCAATCGCAGGCACACGCCGCTCAGGTGATCGGTGACGAGCGTGTAGCCCATGTCGTTCTTCCGGAAGTCGGCCGGCGGAACCTCACACGACCCCTTCGTCTGTGGGCGCCCGCTGTAGAGGTCGAGGTTGACGGTCGCACCATCGCTGAACTCGGGATCCTGCACGCAGAGCGGCTGATCATTCGCGACCGCGAAGACGTACGGAGACGCTTCGGTTCCGCAATCGCACGGTCCGAGCACCTTCGGTTTGTCGGCCGGGTTCTTGAGCGAGAGCGCCTGCAGCTTCCCGTTGTTGTGGAAGTAGATGTTGCCGCCCTGCGTGCCGACGCCACCGAGGATGCTGAGGTCGTGAAGCTTCGCCCCCGTCTCGGCATCGAAGACCTCGAGCTTGAAGATGAGCGCGTTCTGGCGGCCGTAGAAGACGACGCGCGCTCGCTCGAGACAAAACTGCTGCCCACCTGCCGGCGCCGCGTCCTTGCACGGGTGTGCGTCTGCAAACGCAGAGGAGAAATGGAGCAGCGCCAGCTCGGTCGGAGGCTGCGGAGTGGCCGCCAGAGCGAGCAGCAGGAGCGTCGGCGTCATGGCGCGACGCTAACGCAAGTAAGCGTTCTTCCGACCGAATCCGAACATGTCAGACCTGATCAGTATGGTGTTCCGCATGTTGAACGAACGCTGCTGTGAGGTCTGTGGAGCAAGAGCCGATCTGACCCTGACCTCGGCTCACCATGCGCGAGTCATCTTCTTCTGCACGGGCCACGGGAAGGCGTTCAGAGTGCTCGCGTTCTTGTGGAACGGAGCGACTCGAGAGGTCACGGCTCGAATTGATCTGTGGCTGATGACGAAGCGCGAGCAGCTTGCCGCAACTGTTGCTGCTTGAAGTGAGTGCCCCCTCACCAACCCTCTCCCCGAGAGAGGGGGGGGAACTCGCTTCGGTTACGGCGAGGCGCGGACTTCGACGATCTTGTCGCCCTCGAGGAGCGCGTCGACGACTTCCTGGCCCTTGGTCACTTCACCGAACGCCGTGTAGCGACCATCGAGGTGCGGCTGCGGAGCGGCGGTGACGAAGAACTGCGAACCGCCGGTGTCCTTGCCCGACAGCGCCATGCCGACGACGCCGCGCGCGTACGGCTTGTGATTCACCTCGCAGCGAATCGTGTAGCCCGGCCCGCCGTTGCCATCGCCGCGGGGATCTCCGCCCTGCGCGACGAAATCGGGAACGACGCGGTGGAAGGTGAGGCCGCGGAAGTAGCCCTTGCGCGCCAACGTGAACAGGTTCGCCGACGTGAGCGGGGCGTCTTCCGTGTAGAGCGCGATCTCGAACTCACCCTTCTCCGTCGTGATCATCAGCTTCGCGTTCTTCGGAGGCAGCTGCGGACGCTGGCTCATCTGCGGCGTCTCGACGCGGTCCGCGCTCACCGGCGCTCCCTTCAACTTCGTCAACGCATCCGCCGCCGACTGACGAATCGTCGCGTTCGGTGACTTGAGCCACCCTTCAAGATCGCTGATCGCGTCCTTCGCGTCCAACTTCGCCAGCGCCTCGGCGATCGTCGGAGCGATGTCGACCTGCGTGAGCGCCTTCTGCGCCAGCTGCCGAATCGTCGGGATCTGTGTCTTGTCTCCCAGGTTCGCGCTCGACGCCGCTGCAGCCGCCGCCAAGACGAGATCCGCCGCGAGCAACTGGCTGCGCACCTTCTCCTGCGCCGCCGGCGTCTTGAGCTCGCCGAGCAGCTCGACCGCCGCCAACTTCACGCGCGGATCGGTGTGGTACACGAACGAACCGACCTCGGCGTTGAGCTTGTTGCCGTCGACCGTGCCCGCGCGCGCCGCTTCCGCGAGCTGCTGCAGGCCGAGCGCGAGACGACGCGGCTCTTCAATCAGACCGTGACCGCAGTTCATCACCTCGGTGATCGAGCCTCCGATGCGATCGAGCGCGGCCGCGAACCGGCAATCGAGATTCGCCGCATCCATCTTCGTCTTCTGATCAGTCGCCGTCTTCGCCGCGTTCAGCTGCGAGCGCAGTGACACGATCAGCGCCTTGCCCGACGCAGGGAGCCCCGACTGCGCGAGCGCGAGCAACGGCTGACCACCGCCCGCCGTGTCGCCACGCACGAGGCGCTCGACTCTGAAATTGAGATCCGTGAGCGCTCCGATGGCCGGGCACGCCGCCGACTTGCACTTGGCCGCCAGCTGCGCGAGCGAACGCGTCGCCTCGACCGCCACGCGGTAGTCGGGATCGTCGATCAACTTCTTCAGCGTCACCGCGTCGACTTCCGTGCCGACCGCTCCAAGACCCTTCGCGCACAACGCACGGATCTCGCTCGCGTCGTCGCTCGCGCAGATCAGCAAGTACGGGCGCGCCTCGGGCTTCTTGGTCTGCAGCAACGCGAACGCTCCGCCGTAGCGCGAGCCGATCGCGTTCTCTTTCTTCAGCAGCAGCGCCAGCGCCGGGTACGCGCGCGCCGGAATCGGAGTCTTCGCGCGCGCGGCCACTCCGAGCGAGAGCGCCGCGCGGCCCTGCACATCGCCTGCGACGTTCAAGCGATCGACGATTCGATCGACCAACTGCGGAGTCGCCACGCGGCCCATCGCTTCCAACATCGCGAGCTTCACTGCTCCGTCGGATTCCGCGGCTTCCTTCTCGAGCAGACCGGTCGTCAGTCGCGTCTTCACGTCATCGGCCAGCGGCGCCCACGAGAGACCGAGGAGACCGATCGCGAATGCAGCCTCTCCACGCACGCCGGGATCGGGATCGCTCAGGCCCTCGACCATCGCGCCCGCGGTGTTCGGATCCTGCAGACGGCCGAGCGCGAGGAACGCGCGCTTGCGAACGAGCGGATCACGCTCGGAGATCGCGGTCTGCATCAAGCGTCCATCACCCAGCGAGCGGCGATCTTCGAGGTCGGCGATCGCCTGCAGATCGCTGCGCTGCGGAGCGACCTGGTTGTTCGCGTTGTTGCCCGTGTTCCCGGTCCCGCCTCCGGTCGGCTTGTTGGTCGACGAAGAGGTCCAGGTGGCACAACCAACAGCGAAGAAAGCGCAGGTCAAAAGGAGCGAACGCATGGCGGGGCCTCTAGGAACCCCCGTCCGCCTTGTCGAGTGCAATCCAATCGCGAGTGCGTACACTCCGCCCCGCTGATGATTTGCCCCTCATGTGACAACGAAGTCGCCGACGACGCCGCGGTTTGCCCCAACTGCGACGCCGTGCTCGACGCCTCGCTCTTCGACGCCGGCCCGCCTGATGAAGACGCGCCGCCGCCTCCTCCGAAGAAGAAGCCGATGGCGGCGAAGCCTGCCGCAGGTCCGGCGAAGAAGGTCGGGCCCACCGGAAAGCCGCTGGTGAAGAAGAAGCCGGCGGGAGTGAAGCCGGTCGCGAAGAAGGCGCCCCCGCCCGACGAAGACTACGAGCCGCCCAAGTCGAACAAGAACGACTGGCGCTCGCAGATCTCCGAAGAGGATTGGAAGGCGAACGAGGGCAAGGCGCCCGAGAAGTTCGTCGTCGATCGCACGCTCGACGCGAACGACGCGATGACGGCGACCAAGCTCTACATCTGGGAGCTCGGTCTCGCGGACAAGCTCGCGTTGTTTGGCTCCGCGGTGATGCTGCTCGCGACGTTCTTCCCGTGGAAGGAGACGGTGTCGCAGGGCGATGTGCTCGGTGTCTTCTCGTCGGGAATTCTGGTGACGGTGCTGTGCGCGATCTCGGTGGCGGGGATCCTCATTCGCACGCGCAAGACGATGCCCACGTTGAACCCCATCATCCCGTGGATGGCGCAGCTCGGAGCGGTCGGCGTCGCGGGCGTCTGGTGCCTCGTCTACATGAAGCTCTCGTGGGACTCGACGCTCGCGCAGTCGCCCATCGGCAACTACATGATGTGGGTCAGCAAGCCGTCGTTCGGGCTGATCTTCGCGCTGCTCGCGGGCATCGTGTCGATCGTGGGGACCATCTTCGGGCTGAAAGATCTCGGCAAATGAGCGGCACGCCGCTGAGTCGTCTCGAGACCGCGCTTTCAGAAGTCGTCCTCGGTCAGTCGAAGGTGCTGGCGGATCTGCTCACCGCGTTTCTCGCGCGCGGGCACGTGTTGCTCGAGGGTGTGCCCGGTGTCGCGAAGACGCTGACGGCTCGCACCCTGGCGAATGCGCTGGGGCTCTCGTTCGCGCGTATTCAGTTCACGCCTGATCTGATGCCGAGCGATGTGATCGGCACCAGCGTGTTTCGGCCGAACGACGGAACGTTTCAGTTGGTGAAGGGGCCGGTGTTCACCGAGGTGCTGGTCGCCGACGAGATCAACCGCACGCCTCCCAAGACGCAGGCCGCGCTGCTCGAGGCGATGGAGGAGCGGCAGGTCACGATCGACGGCACCTCGCACCAGCTCGCTCCGTGGTTCTTCGTGGTGGCGACGCAGAACCCGCTCGAGCTCGAGGGCACGTATCCGTTGCCTGAGGCGCAGCTCGATCGATTCTTGATGCGGGTGCGAGTGAGCTACCCCGATGAAGCTGCCGAGCGATCGATGCTGCAGCGATCGCACGAGCGCGGCGGGAAGAACCCAACGGTCGCGAAGATCACGAACGCGGATGAGCTCAACGCGCTGCAGACCGCGGCTGGAGCCGTGAAGTGTGACGCGTCGATCGTCGAGTACGTGCTCAAGCTGATCCGTGCGACGCGGGAAGAGCGGCGCGTGAAGTTGGGAGCGTCTCCACGTGCCGGGCAGGCGTTGCTTGCTTCGGCGAAGGCGCGGGCTGCATTGCTGCAGCGTGATTTCGTGACGCCGGATGAGGTGAAGGCGGTTGCTGCGTCCGTGCTCAATCATCGGTTGATGCTGAAGGCCGAGGCGGAGGTCGAGGGTGTGAGCGCTGACGATGTGATCGCTCGCGTGCTCGAGCAGGTCCCGGTGCCTCGGTGATCATCGCGCTGACTGCGCTGAGGCTCGTGCCAACCAACCGAATCGCGCCGAACGAAGGATTCGCTCTCCCGCCCCTGCGGGAGAGGGTCAGGGTGAGGGGCAGTCGATAAATGGGCCGCCCGGTTCCAACGAGTCGCGCGCTCTGGGTCGCAGCCCTGAGTCTGGTACCGGCCGTCCTCGCGATGCTGTCTCCACGTGTTGCGCCGCTCCTGGCGATCTTCGACGGGGCGCTGATCACGCTGGTGTTGATCGACTACTTCTCTTCTCCGAGTTCGAAGTCGATCGAAGTCCGGCGCATCACCGAGCCCGTCTGGAGCGCAGGTCGCGCGAACGTCGTCACGCTCGAACTCACGCTCGCCGTCGGAGTGACGCGAGCGCTGCGCGGAGAAATTCGCGACTGGCTCACGCCGGGTCCGATCGTCGAAGCGATGCGGCAGACCTTCGACGTTCACGGGCTGACGCGCGTCGTATGGAAGGCGACTCCACTCACGCGAGGTCCGGTGACGTTGGGACCGGTCACCGTGCGTCTCCTCGGACCGCTCGGCTTGTGCGCGCGGCAGTTCAAGATCGACCTCAGCGAAACCGTGAAGGTCTTCCCCGATCTCGCGGTGCTCTCGCACGACGAGCTCACCCTCGCCCGCGCGCAAGACGAGCAGGCGAAGCGGCCGATCAAAGTGCGCAGTGAAGGCCGCGAGTTCGAGTCACTGCGCGAGTACCGCCGTGGCGACGATCGACGGTCCATCGACTGGAAGGCGACCGCCCGCCGCGGACGCGCGATGGTTCGCCAACATCAGCCCGAACGAAATCAACAGGTGATCCTGTTGCTCGACTGCGGCCGTCACATGGCCGGGGAAATCGAAGGCCGCCGCAAACTCGATCATGCCGTCGACGCAGCGTTGCGATTGGCACGCGTCGCGCTCGATCAAGGCGACGTGGTCGGCGTCGGAGCGTACGGCGCGACCATGAAAGCCTGGCTCCCTCCGCGCAAAGGTCTCGAGCACCTCGCGTCGATCGCGCAGACCCTCTCGACGGTGCAGGCGAGCCTCGAAGAGTCCGACGTGGGCCTGGCGATCGATCGCGCGTTTTCTCGCGGCGCGCGGAGATCGATGGTGATCGTTCTCACCGACCTGCTCGATCCCGATGCAGCCAGCGCGCTGATTCGCCGCACGCGGTCGCTCGTGCCGCGCCATCTGCCGATGATCGTCTCACTGCAGGATTCCAAACTTCACGCCGCGGCGACGCTGGTGCCTTCCACGACGAATGAAGCGTTCGAGCGCGTCGCGGCCGTCCGGCTCGAGCGCGATGGAGCCGCGACCGTGGCTCGACTCCGCGAAGGCGGCGCGCGCGTGGTTCGTGGTCCGCCGTCGTCGTTCGCCGGCGCGTCGGTCAATGCCTACCTCGACGTGAAGGCCCGAGGGCTCCTCTGACGCCGCGCCTCATCGCGCTCGGGCTCCTGTTGATCGCACGCGCAGCGCTCGCGAGTTGCGAAGAGCCGTTCGTCGATCCCAACGAGGTGCTGCAGTTCCACCTGCGACTCAGCCGCGAGACCTGGGATCTCGTTCGTCTCGAGAAGAACCCCGGCCTCGCGTGCGACGCGCAGTACACGTACCAACGCGCGAGCTTTCGCTGCGGCGACACCGAGCCGTGGATCGAGATCGGCGTGCGACACAAGCGCGGCGATCAGCGCGGCATCGACGCTCCCGAGAAGCCGCCGCTCAAGCTCGACTTCAATCGCTTCGACGATTCGCTGCGATGGCCCAGCGCGATGGGCCGGCTGGGCTTTCGCAAGCTGACGCTCAACAACGGCCAGTCGAATCTGAGCGGCGGCGTGCTCCCCAACCTCGTCGCGGAACGCGTGGCCTGGGACTTGATGCGTGAGCAGGCGCCGTTCGCTTCTCGCACCGCGTGGGCACAGCTGTGGGTTCACTTCACCGACGTGCAGGGGAACGAGTCGATCGAATACCGCGGCGTGTACCTGGTGATCGAAGATCTCGATCGCACCGCGATGCGGCGTCGCCACGGCACGAGCTGCGGAGCGTTGCTCAAGACGACGGTCGGCCGATGCCGTGAAGAGCTCGAGTTCGACGACGGCGCGCCCAACGACGCGCGCACCGCGTACGAGGCCTGGTTCCACGACGGCGCTGGAGCGGCGACCGACGCGCTCCAACTCGACGACCTGATGCGACAGGAAGCGCTGCGCGACGTGCTGGGGAATGCCTTCGATGGTCCGCTCGGGCAGCAGTTCAACAACTACTACCGCTCGGAGCCTCGCCTCGGACGCTCGCGTCTCTATCCGTGGGATCTCGATTGGCTCTTCGCCGCGTTTCCGCTGGAGATCGCGCCGGACACTCCGCTCGATCGCACGTGTTCACCGCTCGGAGTCAAGACGCGGTGTCTCGACTCGTTGCGGCCGACATACGCGGCGCTGGCGTGCGAGCTGACGCAGTCGACGCTCGCGCCTGAGCACGTGCTCGAGGTGTGGAATGCGCGCGACGCGACGATCCGGCCGGTCCTTCGACTCGAGAGCGACGCGGTGTGGGCTGGAGAAGACCCGCTCGATGCCGCGCTCCTCGGTTCGTACGAGGCAACGCACCAGCGCATGCAGTCATGGATTCCGCAGCGAATCGCCAGCGTGCGTGAGGCGCTGTCGTGCCCTTCTGACTGTCAGGCGAGCGAGCAGCCGTGCGGCGTCGGAGGCTGTGTCGGAAAGCGAACGTGCGCCGACGGCGCGTGGAGCACGTGTCAGGTCAGCTCGAGCGTCGAGTCGTGCAACGGCCTCGATGACGACTGCGATGGCGTGATCGACGACGGATGCTCGCTCGACAAGGAAGACTGCGCGAAGGGTGTTTCGACGCCGCGACAGAACATCTCGTCGTGCGGCTGCTCTTCGCTGATGGGTCTGGCGTGGCCGTGGATCTTCTTCTTTCGGCGATGCGTCAGGGGCAGCGCTCGACGTTCAGCACCCAGGTGAACTCGTCGATGTAGCCGGGCTCCTGGACGGCGCCGACACCACCATCTGCCGCTCGCGTCCCAACCATGCGCGGACCGACGGTGACGTTTCCATTCACCACTTCGTTGAACGGCGTGTCGGCGACGTAGACGGTCAGCAGGTGCGTACCGAGCGTGAGGTCGTTGAGGGTGGTCATGAAGCTCGGCGCGGCCGGGGCGTTCACCGTTCGAGTCGTCGAAGCACCCGGTGGCCGCGGAGTGGTGGTGAAAGGCACCGACGTCGGAGCCTGATCCACGAACCACAGGCTGGAGATCGTGTCGTTCGTGTCATCGTCGACGACACCGAGAGAGAAAGTCTGGCCGGCGGGTGCGCATGAGGCCTGCGTGAAGAACCTGGTGCTCGGGCCCTCGGGCGATCGGCTGACGATGCGCAGCGGCCTGTTCGGCTGGGGCTTTACTTCGAGCGGTGGCGCGCAGCCGATGAGCGTCACGAGGATGGCGACAACGGGTCGCATGGCTCGGACATACGACAGATTGGACTTCCCCTCACCCTGACCCTCTCCCGCAGGGGCGGGAGAGGGGATCTTCGCGCTCAACGCGGGCGGAGGATCACGGGGGTTGATTGCTTTGCGAGAGGAGCATCGAGTTCAAAGGCGACTCGTTCGAGTGCTCGTTGCTTACCCAGCACCGTCTTCAGCGCGAGCTCCGTTTGTTCTCTCCATGCCGGACCACGGCGCAGGCTCGTCGTCACCACCGCCGTGTTGATGAGCTCGGGCGGCAGACTCGCCAACGCCGCGATCAGCGTCGCGAGGTCGACTTCTGCGTGGACCGCGATCGTCAACGCGAAGTGCTTGTTGCCCGCGCGCTGAAAACGCAGCGACCACGTTCCACGCCACGGCTCGGGCCACGGCTCAGGCCGCGCGCAGAACTCGATGGTCCCGATGTTCTCGTAGGTCTGCAGCCGCGCGACCGAGGGCCCCACGCGCTCGAAGCCCATCATCATCGCGAACTCGAGCGTGTCCACGCGCGTGCGCAATTGCGTGCCCGTCACCCACCACACCGACTGATCGATGAAGCCGTTGATGCGCAGCCGCTCGACCGTCCACTTCGGAGCGTCGACGTCTTGCGAGCCGGCGCCTTCCACCTCGATCAATTTCCAGCGTCGCTCACCACCACCCCGCACCAACTCACGCAGCGTCGAGCCGCTCACGTCGCGCAAGGAATGCACTCGCTGCAGGCGCGGTTGATTCACGAAAGGCGAAAGCGAGAGCGCAAGACCCGCGACGTTGAGCACCTCGATCGATCGCCACGCGTCGAAGCCCGGATCCGGATTGCGCGTGTTGAGGCGCACTTCCTTCGCGAAGCCGCGCTCGAAGACCACCACCGGAGAAATCTGCGACTCGAGCCCATCGAGCCACGAGAGCCCTCCGGCATCGAGGAGCCGCTGCATCTTCTCGCGCTGACCGAGCGAGAGTTCTCCACTCGCATGCGCGAACTGCAGGGTCATGAACTCACCGCGCGAATCGCCCTGCTCCGTCAACGCGTCGGCGAGCACCAGCTTCGGACGATCGTCGCCCGGCGCGGCATGCACCGAGGCGATCAACCCGCTCAACAAACTGCGCCGCGGTGCGAGCCGCGCTTCCAGCTGCTCGACCAGCGTGACGACTGACGACGGCAACTCCGGCTCGCGCGGCCAGCGACCTGACCAGCGATCTTCCAACGGCGCGAAGACCGCCTGATGCCGCGCGGCTCCGAGCGGAGAGGTGAACTCTGCCGTGCTCACCTGCTTCGGGATGCGCGCCGCGGCCTCCGCACTTCCCCACGAGAGCATCAACTCCCACGCGTCCTGCCAGAAGCGATTGCCTTCCGCGGTGAGGTAGCGCTCGCCAGTGTCGAGCTCGATCAGCGCTCCGACCACGCGCGGATCAGGCCCCAATTTTCGCAGTGCATCGAGGCGACGCCGCGCGTCTTTCGGAGTGCGGCTCCACGGCGTGCGCAACAGCCGCTCCCAGTCAGCGCCCCGCGGAGAGACCGCCAACGCCAGCCACGCCTCCTCACGATCGCGCGCCGTGCCGCCTGCGACCGCATCGACCCGCTGCTGCGCGGAGTAGCCGCGCGCCAACTTCGCCAGTCGTGTCGCCGGCAATTCGCGCCACGCAGCGCACAACGCCTCGGTGACGTCATCGAGCGTCGGAGCGTTCACCGCGCGCTGCAGTTGAGACGTGAGATTCATCGGCAATCGAGCGGCAGCCCGAGAATCTCTTTGAGCGCGACGCTCGCGTCGTAACCATTCGCGCGGTGATCGCCAGCCAGATACAGCACGGCGCTTCCTTTTCTGATCAACAAGCCATGACTCGCCCAGCCGAAGCGCGCGACCGCCGCCTTCGCTTCGGGCTGCAGGCTCGGCACGGTTCGGAACCGCACCTCGCCGTGAAATTCAGGTTCGAGACCGCTCACGGCGGCCCGCGTCGCGTCGCAGACGCGTCAGAAACGTAAGTAGTAGTAGGTGAGCTCGAGCTCGTCATCGCGATCCGTGGGCGCGCACGAGGCGAGCACGGTGGCGAGCACCGCAACTGTTCCCAGACGTCGGTTCATTCGGTCACTTCCTCCTTCTTCTTCTTCTTCACTGACTTCCGCTTCGTCTTCTTCTTGAGGCGCGTGCCTTCAGGAGCCGTCACCTCGGCACGCATCAACTCGCGACGCTGCCGGAAGTCGCGCGACAGGCGATTGCCGACCCGCTGCGTGAGCACCTTGTTCATGCCGCCGCCGATCGCGATGCCGAGCACGGGGATCATCTTCAAGAAGCCGCGACCGATCGCGCCCACCGCGACCACGGCCATCGCCTTGATCACCATGCCGCTCAACACGCGCGGTCCGTAGTTCCAGATCGCCGTCGCTTCCGCGCGCACGATGTCGGCGAAGAAGTTCTTCCCATCGGAGTCGTAGGTGCTCACCGCCGCCATCAAGAACGCGAGCTGCCGTTCCTTCGGCTCGGCGATGTCGAAGCCGTACACGTGCGAGATCGAGAGGCACAACTCCACCTCGCACTTCAGGACGTACGCGAGCTCAGCAAACGTGCCCGCGACCGCGGCGGCGATCGAACCGAAGCCAGGGATCAGTGCCGGGACGCTCGCGGCTCCACCCGCGATGGCGGCGCGGTTGGAATAGATGCGCGTGAGTTGCTGTGCGGTGAGTTCACGCAGCGTCTCCTTCTGCTTGCTCGCTTCTGGAGATCGTTCACGCGCCGTCTCCTGCGCCTGTTCGACGACTTCGATCAGCTTCTCGTCGCTCGAGATCAGCCGCTCGACCGCGCTGAGCAGCTGCTTGCCCTTTTCCTCATCCGACTCGCTCGTCATGTCCGCGCGAAGCTAGGTGGTCAGGGCGCGAAAGTCGTGGCCGTCCCGGCAGCCTCAAAGGAGACTGAACCGACATGGCAACCGCGAAGCCCCTCCTCCCCGAAGCGCAGATGGGTCCTGCCGAGAAGCTGCTCGATCTCGTGCTCTCGAGCTCTGCCCACCTCTGGCACAACCGCCCTGGTATCGAGGTGAACGGCACGTGGGCCGCTCGCCCCAGGAAGGGTGCGCCGCGCCCGAAGAACGCCGTCGACGTCGAGCCTGGCTTGCACGTCTCGGCGGCGGTGCGTCTGTACGAGAAGCTCCTCGACATCTATCGGCTGAACGTCGACCTCATGTCGCACTTCGCCTCGTACGCGCTGGTCGAGACCGACTGGCGCGATCTGAAGGTCGCGACCGCGGCGTTGATGTTGGTGCAGTCGCGCTCGGGTCAGCCGGTGAAGGAAGACGATGGTTCCGTCGCTTTCTACGACGACGATCTTCGCCAGCTCGGCGAGGCGATGCTGCTCTTCTACGAGAAGAAGTCGGCGCGCATGATGACGCCCAAGGCGATCTTGCGTGTCGCGCAGCTCCTCGAGGAGCCGCAGATCGCTGCGCTCAACCGCAAGGCTGGCTTCGGTGATCCGGCGTCGAAGAAGGCGCCGCTCGGCCGGTGGAAGCGCGTCGCGCAGAAGTGGCTCGAGTACCGCGAGAAGAACCCCGCGATGCTCAAGGGTCTGGTGAAGGCTGGCTTCAAGGAGACCATCAAGGATCTCGCGCGCAAGTGTGGCTACAAGCCCGAGAACCAGTCGTTCTTCGAGATCCTCGGCTGGAAGCAGAAGCAGTCGGCCGCAGGTCACCGCAGCGTCGGCCTCGGCACGTTGAAGTTCGAGAAGCAGGAGCGCTTCGACGGTCTGAGCGAGGCCGAGATCTGCGAGGCGATCGAGACGCAGCGCCTCACCTACAAGGACGTCGTCGGCCGTCTGCCGAAGGACGTGGGTCTGACTCCGGCGATCATGGCGGCGGTGCTGCCGTCGTTGTCGGACAAGGATCTGCGAATCCTCACGCCGACGCTCGAGGAGCTCGGGCTGATGGCTGACGCGGAGATCCGCGCGCGGTGGGAGAAGGCTGTCTCCACGGCGACCGATCAGCGCGCGCTGAACATCGCGAAGAACGTCAAGAACAAGGAGATCCGCGAAAAGCTCGAGGAAGCGGCAGACCACGCGGCGCGCGCGGCAGTGACCGAGGCGACGAAGGACGTCGACGTGCGCGTGATGTTCCTCATCGACAAGTCGGGCTCGATGCAGGGCGCGATCGAGCAGTCGAAGGACGCGCTCACGAAGATCCTCGCCGGCTTCCCCGCGGAGAAGGTGAACATCGCGACGTTCGACACCATGGGCACCGTGCTGCGTCCGAAGGCTCCGACGCGCGCGGCGGTGCAGCACATGTTGAAGGGCATCAACGCCGACGGTGGCACGGTGCATGGCGCGGGTGTGCGCGCGCTGCATGGTGCTGACGTGCGGTTCCCTCCGGGTTCGCGCCTGGTGGTGATCGTCGTCGGAGACGAGGCCGGTGAGGCGGGCGATCAGTTCGCGCGCGCGTTCAACGAGTGCGGCTACACGGTGTCGGCGATGGCGATGCTGGTCTCGGTCGCGGGTCACGGCGCGCGCGGCAACACGGTGCGCACGTGCTCGGCGTTCATGAAGGTGCCGTTCTCCGAAGTGAACGTCGCGCAGTTCGATGATCCGTATCAGGTGACGCGAGTGCTGAAGGCGCTGCTCGATGCGCCGGTGGCCGTCGGCGCTGCGCCGCAGATCGGCTGGGTGGATCGCGTCATGAAGACGAAGCTCCTCGAATTGAAGAGCTGAGCGCGTGGTCGACTACCGCAAGTTCCTCGGCAAGTCGGAGACGGTGGTCGCTCCGTGGTGGGGCGGCCGCAGCATCGACGTGCCGGGGAGACAGCTGCGGTTGTCGGCCGCTCCTCCGAAGGCCGGTTGGTACGAGTACGAGTTGAAGGGGCGCGTCGCAGCGGTGAAGCAGCCGTGC
>JAEUJS010000642.1 GCA_016792935.1 Archangium sp.
CGTGCAGAGGGCGAAGATGAGCAGAATCAGCCATTTCCGGCGCAGGAAGACGCGCAGGTAGAACCGGGGATCAGTCGTCCCCGTGCTGTTGATCATCGTGTTGTCGGCGGAAGCCACTGTTGAGGCCTCAGTACCACCGGATTGCCCTGTGGTTCAAATCCTCGGAACTCTTCGCTGCTCGAGAAATCAGGGGCCGACCTCGACCAATGCTTCAAGGCGTTTGACGGTGGGATCCATCGCCTTGAGCCCCTCCGGCGTGTCGACCAGCCGCCCCTGGCGAACGGCTTCCAGCGCGGATCGGGCGTTGCCCATGCGCTCGAACACTTCAGCGAGTCGGTAGTGGAGATCAGCTCTCCGCGGGCTCAAGCGACTCGCCGTCTCGAGCGCGTCGATGGCGCGGCCCCAGCGCTGCTCGGTGATGAAGAGGCCTGCTTCTCGCTCGAAGAGCGTGACGCGTTGATCACCCACGAAGAACGGTCGCGCGCGCTCGAGCGCTTCATGCGCTGCTGCGAGCTTCCCGCGGGACGCGAGCATGTCGATGAGCGACGACACGTTGGTCAAATCTCCCGGAGACCGCGCCACCAGCCGCTCCAGCGAAGCGAGCGCCTCGTCACGCTGTCCGCTCCGCTCGAGGAGCGTGATGCGGAGGCGCTGAATCATCGGCTCGTTGCGTTGCGCTTCAGGCAGTGCGTCGAGCGCCGCCAGGGCCTGCATCGGCTCTCCACGTTGGGACGCCACCAACACGCGCAGCATCGCCGCTTCATCACGCACCTCGGCGCCGACGGGCGCGAACTCCACCGCGTCCAGCAGTCGCACCGCCGCGTTCTCGTCTTGCTGCTTGACGCGGCCGAAGACCGTCTCGAGGTGGCCCTTGCGATCGATGATCAACCGATCCAACGCGTCGTGGTGGAGCGCGACCGCGATGCCGAGATTGAGCGTCGTCAAGTCACCCAATTCCCACGCGAGCTTGAACTCGCCGAGCGCCTGCATCGGCTGCTTGAGCCGCAGGAGCGCGTTGCCAGCGGTGTTGTGCACACGCGCATCTCCCGGCCGCAGGAAGAGCTCGCGGTTCACCCACGCCAACGTCTCGCGGCCATCGGCGCGACGCGACAAGTCGCCAGCGACCTCGGCGTAGAGCACCCAGTCGGAAGGATGCCGGTTGATGGCCTTCACCGCCGCCGCGCGCACTTCGCTCACGCTCCGGCCCTGACGAATCAGCTCGGCGAGCTCGGCTTCGGCTTCGAGGTGCGTGGGCAAGCCCCACCCCGCGAGCGCGAACGCGAGACCCGAGGTGACGACGGCGCGCATCAACCCGATCCACCCGACGTTGCGGCGCGCGGCGTCGTGCTCCTCGCTGCCCGCACCCGCCACGCAGCCGAGCGTCACCGCCGCGGCCACCGCGCACGCGTTCAGCTCGAGCGCGAAGTCGAACACGTCGTGCAGCGCGAGTCCGACCAGCGCGAGCAACGCCACCCGTTCCATCGGCAACGCGTAGACGCCCTTCCACGCGCGACGCACCAGCACGATGGCCAGCGCGGTCAGCGCAGCACTCAAGACGAGGCCCCAGTCGGCGAGCGCCTGGAACCAGATGTTCTCCGGGTGGGTGAAGGTGACGCCGAGCTGTTCGGTCTGCCACCGCGTGAAGCCGTTCTCGAACGCACCCGCGCCGAGCCCGAGCTGCCAGGTGTGCATCGTGCCGTCGGCGAGCATCGGCCACAGCTCGACCTTCGTGCGGCGCAACTTGTCCACCGTCGCCACCGTCTCAGCGCGCGCGACGAGCTGCTCGAACGCCAACAGCCCCGCGAAGAGAATCGTGGCGCCGATGACGACCCACGGAAGCACGGCGCGAATGCCGCCGCCCTTCTGCGCCAGCATCGCTGCGCCGATGAGCGCGCACGTCACGACGTAGGTGAGAATTCCGCCGCGCGAGTACGAGAGGAAGACGCACACGCCGCAAAACAGCGCCGCCACCGCCCAGCCGATCGCCGCGTCGCGCGAACGGGCACTGAGCGCCATCGCGATGCCGAGCGCGCTGCTCAACGCGAGGAAGGCGGCCAGGTGGTTGGTGTTTCCGAACGGCGTGATGAGCGCCGGGTTGCCGATGAACTGGTGCACGCCGAACAACTGGTCCACACCCGCGAGGAGGTGGCCGACGCCACACACCGCGATGCTCACGCCCACCAGCACCTGCACCGCGAGCAGCCGACGCCGCACGTCTTCGCGTCGCGAGAGTTCGATCGCCACGAAGAGGATGGAGCCGAGCCCGATGTACCTGGCGCACGCGCGCGCGGTGGCCGGTGGGTCGAGCGAGATGGGTCTCCAGCCCTCGAGGCCGAGGGGAACGAGCGCGAACTCGCGCAACTCCGCTGCAGGTTTCGAGAGCAGCCCGAGCAACGCCGGCGGGAGCGGGACGAGTTGCAGCAACGACACCACCACCGCGAACGCGGGGAGCAGCAACATCAGATCGAACGTCCACCGCCGGTGATTGCGCGCAGCACCGAGCGTCCACAACGCGAGCGCGAGCGCGCCGAGCGCGACCACCATCCACAAGGTCCACGCCGGAGCGCCTCCCAGCGACCACGGCGTCGCCACCAACGCCACGACGAGCGTGACTTCGGCGGCGATCCACCAGCGGCTCCCGTCAGACCTCGGCACTCAGCTCTCCCGTTGGCGCACACATCGCGGCGACATCTTGGCGGCCTGCGGCGTCATGTCGAGCAGGCGCCACTCACCCTCCCCGTTCCTCGCGCTGGCGCCAGAGCCGTCGCGCGCCGTCGAGCAACATCTTCGCGGCCTGCCGTCGGGAATCGAGCAGGTAGATGCGCATCGCAAACGGAGCCACCCGCCCCGTCGACCACCGCGCCTCGAGCAACCGTTCCTTCGAGAAGAGAATCGGGTCGAGGTGATGACGAACGCGCGCGCTCACCAGCTCGCGGGCGCCGACAGGGAGCTGCACACCGAGCGTCGCTTCGAGCACGCGAAGTGACGTGGCGAGCGGCACCAACGCGCGTCCGGCGCGAGCACGCTGCGCGATGACGGCCCAGTCGAGCTGAGGTTCCACTTCGAGGTAGCGCGCCAGATCGACCAGCCACGAGATGCGCAGGAAGACGTGACTGGCCGCGTGTGTCGCGAGGTACAGAAATTCGTCTTCCGCGCCGAGCCAGCGCACCGCGCGGCCCTCGAGCGTGCCTTCGCGCGTGCGCGCCCACACCGACGCGTCGTCGAATACGTCGCCGCCGAAGCCCGAGAAGAGCTTGAAGTGCAGCTCCACGAGTCCCGCGCGACCGACCCATGGCCGGTGGTGGTGCTCTTCGAAGGCGTCGTCGACTCCGGGAATCGCGCCCAGCGAGAGGCCCATCTTCTGCAGCGCCGCTTCGGCCGCCTGCACCTGGTCGGAGCGCACCCACACGTCCACGTCGACCATGGGCCGCGCGAGTGGCTGCTCTGGAAAGAGCCGGGTCGCGAGACCGTGCCCCTTGAGCACCACCGGGCGAACGTTCACCGCGGCGAGCGCATCGAGCACCGCGAGGGTCAGCGTCTTCACCTTCAGCGTGGCGGCCAGCTGCGCGCGGGCGGCATCGCGAAGCGCAGGAGAGACCGCCTGCCCCACCTCGGCGCACTCATCAGCCACCCAACACGCCAGGCCATGGCGAATCGCTGCGTCCTCCCACGCTGGCGTCCGGGACAGAATTTCGAATAGGGGACGCATCAAGGGACACTCAACCATCCAAAGCCCCCTGGGGCGACGTCGCCGGGGAGCAACACAGCCCGTTATGGAAGACCTGATCTTCGCACCGCTCGTGCTCGCAATCGGCTTCGGGATTCACCAGGTCCTGTTGCGGCAGCACACCAAGCCGTTCGAACAGCGACTGCTCAACCGCAGCTTCGTGTTCCACATGGCGGCGGGCATCGCGCTGATTCTGGTCTTCACCTACTACTACCCCGGCGGCGACATGACCTCGTACCACGCGTACGGGGTGCCGATGGCCGACGCGCTCCGCTACGACTTCGAGTCCGTCGCGCCCGAGATGTGGCAGCTCTTCATTCAGGGCGACTACCGGCTGCCGCTCGAGCCCGTCGGCTACGGCTCGACCGGCACCATGCAGGCCGTCACGGTGGGGCTGCTCTTCATGCTGGGCAACTCCATCTACGCCGTGACGCTGTTCATCTGCGTGTTGTCGTACCTCGCGAAGGTGCTCATCTACCGCGCGCTGCGCAGCGAGTTCTCCGATGCGCAGCACGAGAAGGTGTTGTTCGCCTCGATGCTCTCGCCCACCGCCATCGTGTGGACCTGCGCGATTCTCAAAGAGCCGATTCTGATGGTCGTGTTCGGTCCGACCTTCCTCGGCCTGAAGATGGTGCTCGACGGCAAACGCATCGGCCTGGGGCTGGTGCTCATCGCGTTCGGGAGCGTGATGATTCTCCTCATCAAGCCCTACGTGCTCATCGCGCTCGCCATCGCCGGCGGGCTGTGGATCTTCTGGGCGCGCACGCTGCGCTCGGGCGGCAACATCGTCGTCAAGCCGCTCTACCTCGTCGCCGCGCTCGCGCTCGGAGCCCTCGGGTTCACGGCCGTATCGAGCTTCGTGCCTTCTCTCTCACCGGACCGCGTCGCCGAGACCGCGCAGATGCAGCGGCGGCTGGCGGCCGTCGAAGAGGCCGGGTCCAACTACTACCTCGAGGCGCCCACCGCCGACGCCTCGGAAGCGTCGCGCGGGCTCCTCTCGCAGGTGAGGCTCATGCCGCTGGCGCTCATCACCGCGCTCTTCCGCCCATTCATCTTCGAGTCGTTCAGCGCGATGCAGTTTCTGAACGCCATCGAGATGACCTGGCTGACGTGGATGTTCATTCAGGTCGTCAGGCGCAACGGGCGCGCGGGGCTCGTCAGACGCATCACCGCCAACCCCGCACTCGTCTTCTGCCTCGCGTTCGTCGTCATTCTCGCGCTGGGCACGGGCCTCTCGACCGCCAACCTCGGCACGCTCTCGCGGTACCGCGCGCCGATGATGCCGTTCTTCCTCTTGCTGCTCTTGATTCTGCGCGAGCCCGAAGTCGCGCCCGCGGGGCCGCCGGAAAAGAAGACCGCGGGTCAGCCAGCCCTCAAGACCGCGCCGGCTTGAGCTCGGTCGCGGGCAGCGTCTCGGCCTGGGGTGCTTCGGCGACCACCGGCACCCACGCGCTGCGAACGCGCTTCAAGTGCTCCTCGAACTGGTCGACCACCAGCTGCAGCATGATGTCCATCTGCGGGGGTACGTCGCCGAATTCGCTGCGCCACCCGAACTTGAGCTCGCCCTTCTCGGCGAAGAAGGGGAACGCCTCGCTGGTCACGTCGCGATCCGACATGTCCTGGTAGTCGTTGCCCGCGAGCCGCTTCACCAGCTGGCCCTCGAACCGAACTTCGATGGAATCGAGCCGCGCGGCCTGAGCGAGCCACCCCAGCTTCTCGATGAGCGCGTCGTGCGAGTCCGCGCCCGAGAACTCCCTGGGAATCGTCAGCACGACCTTGCGGAGCCATTCGACGTGCCGGCTGCGGATGCGCTTGCGCTGACGACCGAGCAGCGTGAGGTACTCGAAGTAGCCGATGAAGCGGATGAGGCCGAAGAGCACCGCGCTGACGCCGAGAATCGCCGCGCCGACCTGCCACTGCCGTCCGAACGCGATGGCGATGGCGCTGATGCACAACAACACCGTCACGCCGTAGATGATGAGCACCGCGCGCCGGTGGGTGATGCCCATGTCGAGGAGCCGGTGGTGAATGTGGCCGCGGTCGGGCGAGAAGATGGGCCGCCGTTCGAGGAAGCGCCGCACCATCGCCAGCAGCGTGTCGATGATGGGCACGCCGAGCGCGACGAGCGGCACGGCGATGGACACCGCCGCCGACGCCTTCTGCAGCGGGCCGGCGATCGAACACACCGCGAGCACGAAGCCGAGGAAGTAACTCCCGGAGTCGCCCATGAAGATGCGCGCCGGGTTGAAGTTGAAGAACAAGAAGCCGAGCACCGAGCCGGCGAGCGTGGCCATCACCAGCGCCACGAAGGTGGTGCCCATCAGCCAGGCGACGACGAAGTTGGTGACCGCCGCGAAGAAGACGACGCCCGCCGCGAGCCCATCGAGCCCGTCGATGAGGTTGACCGCGTTGATGATGCCGACGACCCAGATGATGGTGAGCGGCAGACTCAACAGGCCCGTGTCGAAGCTCGGGAGCAGCGGTAGGTCGATGGCGTCAATGCGGAAGCCGAAGTTCCACGCCACCGCGGCCGCGACGATCTGGCCGAGCAGCTTGTGGAGCGCCCGCATCGACTTCAGGTCGTCGTACAGACCGATGGAGAACATCACCGCGCCGCCCGCGAGCAGACCGATGGCCAGCCGCAGTTGCGTGTCGGTGAGCGGAACCTTCTGGAAGACCACCGCGACGACCGCGGTCAGCACGAACGCCGCGAAGATGGCGAGGCCTCCGAGACGCGCGATGGCCTGCCCGTGAATGTGTCGGCCACCTGGAGTCGACACCGCGTTCCACCTGAACGACAGCCGCCTCGCGAAAGGAGTCAACGCAGCGCCCGCAAGGGCGGCCACGGCGAAACTCGCGAGGTACGTTTCCATTCGGCTCCTTCGGCTCCCTCTCGAACCTCGTACCCTCGCGGGCACCAGAAGTTCAAACGGAGGCTCTACTTCACCAACAGCGATTCGTACAAGGCGAGGTGCTGCTGCAAGACCCCGGTCTCGCTGAAATTTGCACGAGCGTGACGGAGGGCCGCATCAGCGAGCGCCTCACGCCGTGTGCGATTGAGCAGTACCTCTTTCAAGGCCGCGCCGAGCGCGACGGCGTCTTTGGCTGGCACCAGTAAGCCACAGCGGCCGTGATCAACCGCGTCGCGGCACCCTGCAACGTCCGTCGTCACAATCGCCCGCTGCATTGCCGCGGCTTCCAGCAGCGCGCGGGGCATTCCTTCCCGGTACGACGGCAGACACACCACGTTCGACTGGCGCAGCACCTCCGGCATGTCGGAGCGGTGGCCCCACCACTCCACGACACCTTCGCGCACCCACGCGTCGACCTCCGAGCGCGGGATGCCGGCCGGGTTGCCGACGTCTTCTCCACCCACGAGCGCGAAGCGCGCCGCGATTCCCTCGCGCTTCAAGGCACGCGCTGCTTCCACGAACTCGCGCGTGCCCTTGTCGCGAAGGAGACGCGCCGGCATCACCACGAGCGGAGGTCCTTGCGTCGGCTCCGGAGCGGG
>JAEUJS010000659.1 GCA_016792935.1 Archangium sp.
GTTGCAGCGCCAGCTCGAGGAGCGCCGGGCGAGCCTGCTCCTGGCTGAGTCGAAGGTGGCCTCGCTGACGGTCGAGCTCGGACAGCTCGAGAAGGAAGACGACGAGCTGCGCGCCGAGGCCGCGGAGATGGAAGCGAACGAGGAGGTCGTCTTCTCGAAGGAGTCGCTTCGCCAGCGCGCCAATCGGCAGCTGCAGAAGGCGGCGCTCACGACCTGCAACGCCGCGCTGTTCGTCTTCGGCGCACTGTCGCTGTCCGATGCAGCCGGCGACCTCTCGTCTCCGTACTTCTTGTTGTTCGGTGGCGCTCCGTTGGTGTGGGTGACCGGCGTCATCGCGGACGCGATGGAGCGGAATCGTGAGTAGCCGCGACGACCTCGAGCGCGAGCAGGCGGCTGTGCGTGAGCTCGAGGAACGGCTCGCAGCGCCCCTGACTGCCGAGGCGGCGGCGCTGACCAATCGCGTGCTCGAAATCGAGCGCGTCCTCGCCGAGCAGCGCGCGAGTCTGCTGGCGACGCGAGCGCGGCATGCCGAGCTGACGACGCGCTTCGCGCTCACCAAACCAGAACATTCCGCCTGGTGGTTCATCGCGACCATGCCGCTCAGCGTCGTCGGAGGAATCGTCGGCGGGCTCGCGACGAAGCTCATTCACCTTCACTGGTATGCGTTGAGCTGGGGCGTGGTGCTGGTGCCGTTCATCATGAGCGGTGTGCGAATCATCGGAGCGACGCTGAAGGGCGCCGGCAACGACGTCAAATCTCGATAGCGCTGTTTGCGAGGAAGGCTCATCACATGGACGAGATCGAACGAGCGCTGGCCGAAACGCTCGCCAGGCGTGATGCGTTGCAACGACAGCTCGACGCTCGCGCGGCCACCGTGCGTGAGGCCAACGCCAGGCTGGCGCGCGCGAGAGACGAGGTCCGACATCTGGAAGAACAGACAGACGACCTGCGGCGCTCGCCTCCGGTGGCCGAATCGCCGGGTGCGATGCAACTGCGCCACCGTCGCCAACTGATCCGCGTCGCGTTCTTCGCGGGGAATTCGCTGATCTACACCATCGGCGCGAGAGGCATCGCGCACGAGTACGGCTGGTACTTCGCGATCCTGCTGAGCGTGCCGGTCTTCTGGGCGGTCGGGCTCGCTGCCGAAGCGATGGAGCGCATCGATGAGTGACCGTCGCGACGAGCTCGAACGCGCGCAGGTCGCGGTGCGTGAGCTCGAGGCCGCGCTCGCCGTTCCACTCGCGCTGGGTGAAGTCGAAGAGAAGCTCGCGGTCGTCGAGAGCGTGGCCCTCAAGCGGCGGGGCATGCTCGACACGGCCCGATCCACTCACGCGCAGACGAAGGTGGCGCCGAAGCCGTCTCTGGCCTGGGTCGCGTTCTCGATTCCCGCGAGCATCATCGGCGCGGCGATCGGTCTGTGGATCACGACGCTGATGGGCAGCCTGTCGGGAGAGCCAGCCCTCATCTGGTGCATCGTGCTGACGCCGTTTCTCGTGAACGGCGGTCGAATGGCGTGGGCGGCGATGAGCCGCTGAACTCAGACCTGAAAGCTTCGACTCCAGGCGCCTGAAGCAGGTGCATGGACGAGATTCAGGAAGGCGGAGAGCGCTCACTCCACCGCGATGAGGTTGGCGCCGTTCTCGACGGTGGCGCCTTCCTTCGCGACGACCTCGGTGACCTTGCCGGCCTTGGGGCTCTTGAGCTCGTTTTCCATCTTCATGGCTTCGACGACCACCAGGCCCTGGCCTTCCTTCACCTCGTCGCCGACCTTCACGAAGACCTTCACGATCTTTCCGGGCATCGGAGCGGTGATCATCTGCTTGCCCTCGACGCTGAACGCCGCCGTCGCCGCGCGCATGCGCACCTTGCGCTCGTCGGCCACGTCGAAGCGTGTGAGCTGCCCGCGCAGGAGCACGCCGACCTCGTCACCCTTCTCGTCGAACTCCACGTTGTACGACTGGCCGTCGACGATCATCGACACCGCGCCGTGAGGGAGCACGAGCGACTCGAGCTCGCTGCGCTTTCCATCCAAAGGCCCCTGGGGCGACGGCGTTGGGGAGTGAAACGTCACGGCGTAACGGCCGTCACCGAGCGCTTCGACTTCCAATTCGGCTGGCGCGTCGGCTTTGTGCGCGAGGTTCTTCACGAAGTACTTCGTCGAACGAGCCATTAGCGCTTCCCCCACGCGGCCTGACGGCGCCCGGCTGTTCTCCATGGAGAGATTCCAGAGCCGCCGGTTCCCGCGGTGTTCTTCGCGATCTGCGCCTGCGCCTTTTCAGCGCGCTGGTGGGCACGTACCGCCGCCGCGATCATCGACGCGCGAGTCAGCGCGGGATCTTCTTCGCCGAGCAGCTTCTGGTGTTCACGCCCGAGGAAGCCGGTGTCGTAGTTCCCGCCGACGAACTCCTGGTGCATCAGAATCTGTTTCAGGTACCGCAGGTTCGTCGTGATGCCGGTGAGCACGTATTCATCGAGCGCGCGGCGCATCTTGAGGATGGCTTCCATGCGCGTCGGCGCCCACACGCTCAGCTTGCTGATCATCGGGTCGTAGAAGTTCGGCACGCGGTAGCCGGCGTACACCCCCGAGTCGTCGCGGACGTACGGACCGCTCGGCACGCGCACGTACGAGATGGTGCCCGGCGCCGGCATGAAGTTGGTCGCGGGATCTTCGGCGTACACGCGCACTTCGATGGAATGCCCGCGCGGCTGAATGGGCTTCAAGATCGGCAACACGCCGCCCTGCGCGACGTGCAGTTGCCACGCGACGAGATCGACGCCGGTCACCCATTCCGTCACCGGGTGCTCGACCTGCAGGCGCGTGTTCATCTCGAGGAAGTAGAAGTTGCGCTTGCTGTCGACGAGGAACTCGATGGTGCCGGCGCCGACGTAGTTCACGGCCTTCGCGGCCCTCACCGCCACCTCGCCCATCGCCGCGCGCATCTCGGGCGTGAGGATTGGTGACGGCGTCTCCTCGACGACCTTCTGGTTGCGACGCTGGGCGCTGCACTCGCGCTCGTTCAGGTGGATGACGTTGCCGTGCGTGTCGCCGAAGACCTGGATCTCGACGTGGTGCGGCTGGTCGAGGAACTTCTCCATGTAGACGGCGTCGTTGCCGAACGCGCTCATCGCTTCGGATTTCGCGGTGCGCCACGCGCTCTCGAGATCTTCAGCGCGATCGACGCGGCGCATGCCCTTGCCGCCACCGCCGCCCGCGGCCTTGAGCATCACGGGGAAGCCGATCTTCGCGGCGAAGGCCTTCGCTTCGTCGAAGTTCGCGAAGGGAGCGTCGGTGCCGGGAACGACGGGCACTCCGGCTTTGATCATGTTGCGGCGCGCGTGGGTCTTTTCACCCATCGCATCCATCGCGCTCGCGGGCGGGCCGATGAAGGTGACGCCGGCCTTCTCACACGCGCGAACGAACTTCGCGTTCTCAGACAGGAAGCCGTAGCCGGGGTGAATCGCGTCGGCGCCCGACTTCTTCGCGGCCTCGAGCACGTTGTCGATGACGAGGTAGCTCTCGCGGCTCGGCGCAGGGCCGATGCAGTACGCCTCGTCGGCGAAGCGGGTGTGGAGCGCCGAGCGATCGGCTTCGGAATACACGGCGACCGTGGCGAGCCCGAGCTCTTTGCAGGTGCGCATCACGCGAATGGCGATCTCTCCGCGGTTGGCGACCAGGACTTTCTTGATGCGAGGCATGGCTCGGCTGTGTAGCCGAGGACGGCCTCACCCAAGGAGGATCTTCTCGACCGAGCGCAATTGTTCGCCCGTCCCCAGGACGAGGAGGAGATCGCGCGCCGCGAGCTGGTGGTCGGGTTTCGGGTTGGGAATGGGCTGGCCTTCGCGCACCACGGCGAGCACCGACGCGCCAGTGCGCTGTAGCGCGAGCGCTTCGAGCGTGCGCCCCACGGCCGGACAGCCGGGCGGCAACTGCATGTCTTCGATGCTGAGGGTGGACGCTCCGCGCGTCATCGCGGTGTCGAGGAAGTCGACGACTCCGGGGCGCAGCAACACGTGCGCGAGGCGCTTGCCCCCGATGGCGTAGGGGCTGATGGCGCGATTGGCCCCCGCGCGGAGCAGCTTGGGCGCCGAGGCCTCGTCCACCGCGCGGCTGGCGATGAAGAGCTGCGGGGCGAGCAGTCGCGCGCTCAAGATGACGTACAGGTTGGTGGCGTCGCTCGAGGTGGTGACGATCAACCCCTTCGCGCGCGTGATGCCCGCGGCCACCAGCGTCGCGTCGTCGGTCGCGTCACCGCGCACCCAGGCGCACCCCAGGGCTTCGGCGAGCGCTTCCACGCGCTCCGTGGGGTCGACGAGCACCAGCTCGCTGCCCGCCGCGCGCAGCTCGGTCGCCGCCTCGCGGCCGACGCGCCCCACGCCCGCGAGGATGAAGTGCTGCGACATCGCGTCGATTCGGCTCTGCATCTTGCGTCTCCTTCGCGCGCGACGACCCTCGTCGCTGGCGGCGTAATCGAGCACCACGGTGAACGTGTAGAAGAGGCTCCCGATGCCGCTTGCAGCGACCAGCATGGTGAGCAGCCGCCCCCCGGTCGTCAGCGGGTGAACCTCGGCGAAGCCGATGGTCGAGATGGTGATGAAGGTCATGAACAGCGCGTCGAACAGGCTCGTGTCGCCTGGCCACACCAGGTGAAAGCCGACCATGCCGACGAGGTGCGTGAAGATCAGCAGCACCACCGGTACGCGCAGCCGCTCGAGCAACGCGCGCCGCTCCGTCGTGAGCCAACCGTTCCTGGTCATCTTCACTCGAAGCGCAGCGCCGCCAACGGGTTGAGGCGAGCCGCCTTGCGCGCCGGGAAGACACCGAACAGCACGCCGACCAGCAGCGACACGCCGAAGGCCACCGGCACCGCGCTCACGGGCACGACGAAGGGCAGCGAGAGAGCGCGCGCGAGACCCCAGCCTCCGACCAGCCCGAGCCCGATGCCCACCACGCCACCGACCGCCGAGAGCACCATCGCCTCGACCAGAAACTGCGTGAGGATGTCGCCAGCGCGAGCCCCGACGGCGAGCCGCACGCCGATCTCCCTCGTCCGCTCGGTGACGGACACGAGCATGATGTTCATGATGCCGATGCCGCCCACCAGCAACGAGATGCCCGCCACCCCCAGGAGGAACAGGGTGAGCACCCCGGTGACTTGATCGAGCACCGCCTGAATCTCGCGCGGGTCGCGTACGGCGAAGTCGTCTTCCTCTCCGGGCAACACGTGACGCCGGGCGCGCAAGATGGCCTGCAGGTGATCGCGCGCGTCGTCGATGCGATCGGGCTCGGTGGCCGAGACCACGACGAGCGCCACGCGATCGCTCCCGGTGATGCGCCGCGTGAAGGTGGTGAAGGGCATGAAGACCACGTCGTCCTGGTCCATGCCGAACGCCGACGCGCCCTTGGCCTCGAGCTCGCCGACGACTCGACACGACACGCCGTGCACGCGCAGCTCGGCCCCCAGCGGCTCGGCGTCGGAGAAGAGCGCGTTCTTCACCGTCTGCCCGATGAGGCACACCTGCGCGGCCTGGCGTTCGTCTTCTCGCGTGAGCCTTCTCCCGCGCGTGACGCCCCAGCTGCGAATGTCGAGGTACTCGGGCGAAGTGCCGCTCACGAGCGTGGTGCGGTTGAGCCCTCCGGCCACCACGCGCAGCGAGCGTTGACTCACCGACGAGAGCAGCCCCACGTCACGTGCGTTGCGAAGCGACTCGACGTCGGCGAGCGTGAAGAGTGGAGCGCCCGTCGCGCCACCGCCCATGCGGTGCGACGGTGAGCCCGGGACGATCATCAGCATGTTGCTGCCCATGCCCGAGATGGTGCTGCCGATGTACGCGGTGGCGCCCTGGCCGAGCGCTTCCATGGTGAGCACAGCGGCCACGCCGATCACCACGCCCAGCACCGTGAGCAGCGAGCGCAGCCGATTGCGGAGCAGCGCCGCCATCGCCACCGTGGCCGTCGATCTCGCGTTCATGCGCGCACCGTCGCGCCGGCGCCGTTGCTGACCTGGTCGGAGAGGATCTTCCCGTCTCGAAAGACGAGCTGCCGCCGCGCGTACTCGGCGCACTTCGCGTCGTGCGTCACCATCACCACCGTGATCCCGCGCTCGGTGTTGAGGCTTGAGATGAGGTGCATGATCTCGGTGCTCGTCCGGGAATCGAGGTTGCCGGTCGGCTCGTCGGCGAGGATGACCTCGGGGTGATTCACCAACGCGCGCGCGATCGCCACGCGTTGTTGCTGGCCACCCGAGAGCTGATTGGGCCGCGCGTCCGACCTCGTTCCGAGGCCGACCGTGACGAGCGCTTCGAGGGCGCGTTCCTCGCGCTCGTTCGCGCCCACGCCCGCGTACAGCAACGGGAGCGCGACGTTGTCGAGCGCGCTGGTGCGGGGCAGCAGGTTGTAGCTCTGGAAGATGAAACCGAACTTCGCGTTGCGCAGCGCCGCCAGCACTTCGGGCCGCAGCGACTGCACCGCGTGGCCTTCGATCAAGTAGTCGCCGCGCGTCGGCAGATCGAGACACCCGAGAATCGACACCGCGGTCGACTTGCCCGAGCCCGAGGCGCCGGTGATGGCGACGAACTCTCCGTGCCGAATCTCGAGATCGACGTCGTCGAGCGCACGCACCAGCCCGTCGCCCTCGCCGTACTCGCGGCTGACGTGACGAAAGTGGAGCAGCGGTTCAACGGAGCCCATAGGCCTTCTTCCCTTCAGGCGAGAGATCGACGAGCAACGCGACGTTCGCTGGCAAGCCCGGGTCCGCGAGCGCGGTGTCTTCGCCATCGGTGAGCCCGGGCTGCACCGTACGGCTCTGAAGCGTGTCTCCGTCGAGCCACCACACGCGGGTGTCTGCGCTCTTCGGCTGGCCCGGCGGCGTGAAGCGCAACGCGGCGTTCGGCACCCGCGTCGTCTGGCCGGTGAAGCCGGTGCGAATCTTCACGCTCGCGGTCATGCCCGGGCGCAGCGCGAGGTCGAGGTTGTCGACCGACACCACCACGCCGTAGGTCACCACGTCCTGCACGATGCGAGCGGCGTTGCGGACCTCGGTGACCGAGCCCTCGAAGACCCGATTGGGAAACGCGGTGACGGTGAACGTCGCGGTCTGGCCCGGAGTGACCTGCGCGATGTCGGCCTCGTCGACGCTGGCCAGCACTTCCATCTTTCGCAGATCAGCCGCGACGGTGAAAAGCACGGGCGTGGCGAACATCGAGGCGACGGTCTGTCCCGGGTCGATGTTGCGGGTGATGATCACTCCGTCGATCGGTGCGCGAATGATGGCGTGCTCGAGGTTGGTGCGCGCCACGGTGGCGAGCGCGGTCTGCGCGGCGAGCGTCGCTTCGCTGGCGGCCACGCGCGCCCTGGCGATGGACAGCGCCGTGACGGCGGCTTCGTGCTCGGCGTCGGTCTGCACCTTCTGGGCGAACAACGTGTCGGACCTCGTCTTGGTGCGTTGGGCCTGCTCGAAGTCGGACTTCGCCTGCTCGAGCTGGGCGCGGGCTCCGAGGGCGACGGCGGCGCTCTGTGCGCGCTGCGCCTCGAGCGCCGCGACGTCGAAGCGCGCCAGCACCTGCCCGGCGGTGACGCGCTGGTTGAAGTCGACCTCGACCGTCGCGATGCGCCCCGAGATCTCAGCGCCGACCGAGACGGTCGACACGGCCTCGAGCGCTCCCGTCGCGCGCACCTCGCGGATCACGTCTCCTGTGGTGAGCGGAGCGGTGCGGAAGCGCGCCGCCATCGGCACTGGGCGCGGGCGGGTGAACGCGAGCACCGCGCCGAGGCCACCCAGCGCGACCAGTCCGATCGCGAGCCACGTGAAGAGCCGGCGGCGACGCGCGCGCTCCCGTTCGATCAGCGCGGGCAAGGTCGTGTTGCGAACGGCAAGACCGGGAGTCGACGGGGCTGGTTGCGCGGGCGTCATGGGGACGCACAGTGCACGCCCTGTGCGCACTGGAAATCAGCGTTTGACCGCGCTTCACCCGCAGTTTCTGCGGGCGGCGAAACGCTTGCGCCTTCAGCGAACGGCCGAAGCGAGCTGCGCGTCACCACCGAACGCGTCGTACGCGCGCTTTCCCGCTTCCTGAATCTGCTCGTGCGTCATCGGCCACGCCTGCTTGGTGCCCGGGAACGCGACGTACGAAATGCCGCTCCCCGCGCCGCCGCTGCGCGCGTTGGCGTTCACGCCCAATTCCTGTGCGAGCTTGATGCTTCCTTCGCCGAGGTGATCGCGCGGACCGATGTCGGCGACGACCGCGAACACCGTCTTGCCCGTGCGCTCGTTTCGCACCGCGACGAGATCTCCCAACTTCACGCCGTGGTCCTTCAGCTGCGGAGGCACCGCGATGAACGGCACCTTTTCGGAGTCGACGTAGCGGCGTGGATCGCTCGCCTTGAAGCGGCCATCCACCAGCGCGGTGGTCGAGACGTAGTTGCCGGGCGCGGGATCGTTCGGGCCCTGCACGTACGGCTGGCCGCGCGAATCCGTCGCCAGTCCCCACCAGTTTCCAGGACGGCCCGCGTTGCCGAGCGCGTCGAGGCCGGTGTTGCTCGGGTTGTACGCACGCGGAGAGCCATCAGCGTCGACCGTCATGCCGCCCTTGAACGCGACGCCGTTCTTCCCGCTCACCTTGTAGGTGCTGACGCCGCCGATGGTGGTCGTCTTGGTGCGCGCGGTGGTGACGTCTCCGGGCGCTCCGCTCGGTGCGCCTGGTCCGGTCGGCGTGCTCGGAGGCGGGGCGACGATTCCACCCTCGAGCGCGGCGCGCGTGTTCTTGCCGACGACGCCGTCGACCTCGAGTCCGTTCGCGCGTTGGAAGGCCTTCACGGCGCGCTCGGTGTTCGTTCCGAACTTTCCATCGACGGAGCCTGGGTCGAAGCCAGCACGCGCGAGTGAACGCTGCAGCTCGATCACCGCCGCACCAGTCGCGCCTTTCTTGAGCGACGTGCTGGGGAGCGGCGCCAACTGCGAGGAGGGAACGAACGCCGGGGTCGAGGACGTGACGCGCGAGACCATGAGCAGTTTTCGCACGGAGCCATCTCGCGGTTTCCACTGTGAAAAGCAGTGACAGCGAGTGGAGCGTGCGCGCCGCAATCAGCGGTGGCAGGAAGTCTCCATGAGCCGCGAATTCGACCTGATTCTCTTTGGCGCCACCGGTTTCACGGGCCGATTGGTCGCGGAATATCTCGCGAAGAACGCATCAAAGCCCCCTGGGGCGACGACGTCGGGTAGCGAAACGGCAACGAAGTGGGCGCTCGCAGGCCGGAGCGTCGAAAAGCTCGAGCAGATTCGCAGCGGCCTCGGGCCGGGCGGTGCGTCGGTGCCGATCATCAAGGCCGATTCCGGTGACGCGAAGTCGCTCGAGGCGATGGTCGCGCGCACGAAGGTGATGTGCACCACGGTCGGTCCGTACGCGAAGTACGGCTTGCCGCTCGTCGAGGCGTGCTCGCGTGCGGGAACGCACTACTGCGACCTCACCGGCGAGACCCAGTTCATGCGCGACTCGATCGATCGCTGCGAGACGCTGGCGCGCGATTCGAAGGCGCGCATCGTTCACACCGCGGGCTTCGACTCGGTGCCCAGCGATCTCGGCATGCAGTTCCTCTTCGAGCAGCTCGGGCCGCTGAAGCGCGCGACGCTGGTGGTCGAGGTGATGCGCGGCGGATTTTCGGGAGGAACGCTCGCCTCACTGATGGTCGGCCTCGACGAAGCGAAGGCCGATCGCTCACGCCGCCGGCTGCTCGGAGATCCGTACGCGCTCTCTCCGAATCGTGACGCGGAGCCGAAGCTCGGCAACGAACGCGATCTCACCTCGTTCAAGTTCGACGACTTCACCGGGCAGTGGATCGCTCCGTTCGTGATGGCCAGCGTGAACACGCGCGTCGTGCGTCGCGCGAACGCGCTGCAGAACTACGCGTGGGGCCGTGAGCTTCGCTACGCCGAGGTGTCGGGCATGAAGCGAGGGGTGCGTGGAGCGTTCCGTGCGGCGACGATGACGGCGATTCTCGGCGGAGGGATCGGCGCGTTGATGTTCGGCCCGACGCGGAAGCTCGCGGAGCGGTTCCTGCCGAAGCCGGGCGAGGGTCCGAACGAAGAGTCGCGTCGCACGGGTCGCGTTCGCATGCGCATCTACGGAGAGAGCGAGAAGGGTGAGCGCGGCTCGGTGGTCGTCGCGGGCGAGGGCGACCCCGGCTACCAGCTCACAAGCGTGATTCTCGGTGAGTGCGCGCTCTGTCTGGCGCACGACGAAGCGAAGTTGCCGCAGCGCTTCGGAGTGCTCACGCCATCCACCGCGATGGGCCCCGTGCTTCGGGAGCGTCTGGTGCGCGCGGGCATGACCTTCGCGCGCGGCTGATCAGAACCGCACCACGTTCCAACACAGAAACGCCTCGACCGCGTCGGGGGCTCGCCCCGGTGGAGTCAGCTTCTTTCCCGCACCAGCGAGGAACGCCTGCATCGCTTCGCCGATCTTCGGCAGCTGCGACTCGAGCTCGACGTCTCGCACGCCGTCACCGCATCGCACGGTCGCGACGCACGCACCGAAGACGCGCCGAATCCCCGCGTACTCAGCGTCGACGAAACCCGCCGTGCGCAGGCCTTCCTGCACCTTCTTCTGCGCGAGCACTGACTTCGCCGAAGTCGAGAAGCCGACGACGAGCGACCACTCAGGGTGCTGCTGCTCCCACGGGTCATCCACGAGGCGTGGTGGGTTCTGCGTGTAGTCGATCTTCCCCGAGGCGATGAAGAGCTCGGCGCGCGCGAGGAGCCCGCTCAGACCACCTTCCGTCAGAACAGCGCGAACCTCAGCGCGCTGGTGGTGCCTTTCGAAGGCGACCCGCGGAAAGTCGTCTCGCCGGAGCAGACAGCCCTGCACGTACGAATCGGTCGGCGGGTTCCACGCTTCCAACGGGTTGAGGAGCGCCACCGTCGTCTCGTTCAGCGCGGCGAAGCCAACCTGCAGCGCTTTCAGCCGCGCCGCGACCTCGACGAGCTGGGCGGCGGGCAGGGACGATGTGGTGCGACAGCCGATGTAGAAGTTCACCAGGTCATCCGTTCACCGATGTGTGAAGCCGCGACGGCCAGTGATCGCTTTTCCATCGACGCGCACACCTGACCTGCGAGTGACCTGACCGATCTCGAAAGCGCCAAGCGCGCGCAGGGCCGCTGCATGCCTGTCCGGAGCCGTGAACAAGAGCACGTAGTCCTCGCCGCCGCGCAGAGCGAGCTCGAGGGCTCTTCGCGCTCCGACGAATTTCACGAGCGCACGACTGAGTGGAATCGCTGCGGAGTCGAGTTCAGCGCCGACGTGCAGATGTCCCAGGTCCTGCAACAGGCCGTCACTCACGTCGATCGCGGCGCTGATCATCTTCCTCGCGCGACGAACAAATCCGAGATGCGGAGTCGGCCGACACTGCGCACGAACGAGCTCGCGCGGAGCACCACGCAACAAGCCACCTGCTGCGTCGCCGAGCGTTCCCGAGACGAAGATTCGATCTCCGATGCGCGCACCGGTACGCAGCAGCGGCTTCGCTTCGAGGACTCCGCTCGCGGTGATGGTGATGCTGAGCTCGCGTGCGCGCGTGACGTTGCCGCCGATCAATCGAGCGCCGTGCACCCGCGCCAACTTCGACATGCCACGGCCGAGCTTGATGACGTCGGCGTCACGCACGCGACGAGGCAGCGCCAGCGCGACCGTGAACCACTCGGCGCGTGCACCCATCGCGGCGAGGTCAGACAAGTTCACTGCCAGCGCCTTGTGGCCGATGTCTTCGAACGCAGCTCGACCTCGGGCGAGTCGGGAGGCTCGACTCGGGGCGAGCCGGGAAAAATGAACGCCCTCGACGATCGCGTCCGTGGTCACGCAGGTCGCGTGCTTCGCGGGCGGAACGACCGCGCAGTCATCACCGGGACCGCGCGGCGACTCGAGAACGTCGAAGCAGCGAACGAAGCGAGAGATGAGCTCGAACTCGCCCATTGCGCGGAACATCGCCCATCAGTGAATCGAACGCACCTGTCGGTGGACCAACTGACATGCGTCTGAAGAACTTCCTCCTTGCGACTCTGATGTTCACTGGTTGCGCGACGACGTCGGTCGAGCGGCACGAGCCGGGCCTCTTCTCGGTGCGGGACTATTTGAAGACGGCGTACGACACGTTGCTCGTCGCGGAGACGGACACCGACGGGCATCGCATTCGCGCACAGCTCGAGACGAAGGCCGCGCTCGAGGCGCTCGATGATGCTGTGCCGGTGCGCCGCGTGCCGTTTTCCGGGCCGCCGACGATGGCCGTCGCGCTCGAGTTGTTGGAGCGCTCCGAGCAGGAGACGACGCAGAACGTGCTCGCGCAGACGCACACGCGACGTGCTGCTGCAGAACTCCGGCAGGCCCTGACCGCGCGGAAGTGAAGATGTGCTCCCTCACCCTGACCCACTCCCCGAGGGAGAGGGGATCATTGCGCTGACGCCGGTGCCGGAAGAGTCAGCGGACTCGCCTGCGCGGCGAGCATCGCCTCGAGCAACGTGGCCGAGCGCAAGAAGTCATCGGTCTCGACGCGCCAGCGCGCGCCTTCCTCGGCCGAGAGCGTCACGCCCATCGCCAGCGTCATCACCGTCACGAAAGCCGATCGCGCGGCCGCCTCATCAGCCGCACGGGAAGCCGCGAGCCGCGCGAGCACCAGACCCGCCGCGCGACGGAGCATGAAGAGCCGTTGTGCCTTCACGCTCTTGATCACCGCCGCGGTGTCTTTCACTTCATTGGCGCTCAGCCACGAGCCATCGGTGAGCAGCGCGGCGAAGCGTTCACTCTCAGTCTGCGCCGCGAGCGGAGAGGCGAGCCGTCCGCGGAACACCGGCTCGGCAGCCATCTTCTTGAGCTGCAGTGCGGCTCCGACTTCGGCGAGCGCGAGCTGCTGATCTCGCAGGCCACCGAGCGGCCGAATGCTCACCCGAACGTCGTTCGACGCCGGAGCGACCGTCAGCGGCAGCGGGTTCTTCTTCGCAGCCTCGGCGAGATCGAGCGTGAGTCCGGGCTTCCCGTATTCACCGAGGGCGCCGAGCGTCTGAATCAACCGCGTGGCGACCTTCGCCTTCGGAAACTCAGCATCGATCGCGGCCGGCACCTTGAGCAGTCGCGGGAAGTCACCGCGCGTCAGCTGCACGGCGGGCAACTTCACGTCGAGGTCGGACAGCGCCTGCAGCGTCGCCTTCCATTCCTCATCGCTCGCAGCGAGCGCGTCTTCGGCGCGCTTCTCGAGCTGCGCCAATTCGAAGCCTCGCGAGCGCGCTGCGTACTCGAGCGGGCCGGGCTCCCCGAGTGAGGCGAGCACTTCGGTGGCCTTCTGATCTCTGCGCGCGATCAACGCGTCGAGCTTGAGCGCGACCTCATGCGACGCGACCCAGATGCTGCGGCGCTTCACCGCGCTCCTTTCACTCAGCAGCGTCTTGCCGAGGTCGCGCCACGCGAACTCCTTGCCGTCCACCAGGAACGTCGCGCTCGCCTCGAGCGAGGTGATGGCTTCGGTCTCGGTCGCCACTCCGCGCACCAGCGCTTCACCGGTGATCCACCGCGACAAGGCGTCGATGCGCTCGGTGTCCTTCGGCCGCAGCTCCCGCGCGCGACGGAGAACGTCGAGCGTGTTCTTGCCGAGCAGCGCCTCGTGTCCCTTCGCATTCGCCGGAAGATCGAGCGGCGCGCCCGTGGTCCACGACTTCCACAGCGCCTCATCGTTCACGCGCAGCACGTCGATGACTTCGCGCTCGATGGCGTCGACCTTCGGAAGAATGAGGTCGGCTTCGCTCAGGCCCGCGTCGACCGGCTCCGGCGCCTTCGACACGACGGGCACTTCCTTCACGCACGCGCAGAACGTCATCGCGCTCAACAGGAGTAGGGCTCGACCCGGGGCGAGCCGCTTGTGAACAAGAAGAACGAGCCGCATCGCGAGGAGAACCTAAACCCAAGAGTGGGTGGCGGCGACTTAAGCGCCATGCGAAGAGGCGCATCATGCCGCGCTGGTATTTCGAAGACCTGACGCCCGGCTTCGTCCTCGAAGCCAAAGGCCCGACGGTGAAGGCTGAAGACATCATCGACTTCGCGAAGAAGTTCGACCCGCAGTACTTCCACATCGACGAAGAGGCGGCGAAGCAGTCGTTCTTCAAGGGCCTGTGCGCGAGTGGTTGGCACACCTCGGCGATGGCGATGCGCATGATCTGCGATGCGTACCTGCTCGACAGCGCATCGCTGGGCTCTCCGGGCATCGACGAGCTGCGTTGGGTGAAGCCGGTGTACGCGAACGACACGCTGCGCTTGAAGATGACCGTGATCGAACAGCGCCCGTCGAAGTCGCGCCCGGAGATGGGCTCGATCCTCTCGCGCTGGGACATCTTCAATCAGAAGGACGAGCTGGTGATGCACATGACCGGCTGGGGCATGTTCAAGAAGCGCACGCCCGGAACTCCGGCGAGCTGACGATGCCGAGCGTCGGTCAATGGCGCGCCGCTCGAGCGCGCATGCAGATGTACTCCGCGCTGCGTGTTCACTTCGGAGCGCTCGGGTACCTCGAGGTCGAGACGCCGACGCTGATCGCCACGCCGGGCCTGGAGCCCCACATCGATCCCTTCGAGGCGCCCTTCATTCCGCAGACCGGAGTGGGGAAGCGCCGCTCGCTGTGGCTCCACACCAGCCCCGAGTACGCGATGAAGCGGTTGCTCGCGGATCCAGGGTGTCCGCCGATCTTCCAGATCTGCAAGACGTACCGGAACGGAGAGATCAGCGGCACGCACAACCCCGAGTTCACGATGCTCGAGTTCTATCGGCCCCACGCCGACTACTCGGCGATCATGAACGACCTCGAAGGAGCGCTCGCCGCCGTCGAACGCGCGGTCGCTCCGGAGCGTGGACTGTTCACGCGCACGCCCTTCGAGCGGCTCTCCGTCGCCGAGGCGGTGAAGCGCCACACCGGCATCGACCTCTTCGCTCACGCCGACGGGGCATCGCTCAAGAAGGCCGCCGAGGTGATCGGTGTTCACATTGGTCCGACCTCGACCTCGTTCGACGACGTGTTCTTCCACGTCTTCCTCGAGCGGGTGGAACGCAAACTCGGCACGGGCACGCCGGCGTTCCTGCACGAGTACCCGGCGTCGATGGCGTCGCTCGCGCGGTTGAAGCCGAGTGATCCCCGCGTCGCCGAACGCGTGGAGCTGTACGCCGACGGAGTCGAGCTGGCGAACGGCTTCTCCGAGTTGATCGACGCGACGGAGCAGCGCAAGCGCCTCATCGAAGAACAGGAACTGCGTCGCTCCCTCGGTCGCCCGGTGTTCGACCTCGATGAGCGATTCCTCGCGGCGTTGCCGAAGATGCCTCCCAGTGGGGGCATCGCCGTCGGGCTCGACCGCGTGCTGATGCTGCTGCTGCAGGCGAGCGCCATCGAAGACGTCCTTCTCTTTCCCGCACGCGAGTTCGTGGGCGACTAAA
>JAEUJS010000715.1 GCA_016792935.1 Archangium sp.
GGCTCAAGGTCGCGCTGGTCGAGAAGCTCGACTTCGGAGCCGGTACCTCGAGCAAGAGCAGCAAGCTGATTCACGGCGGCTTGCGCTACCTCGAGCAGGCCGAGCTCGGGCTGGTCTTCGAGTCGGTGAACGAGCGCAAACGCCTCATGAAGTTGGCGCGGCACCTCGTGCGTCCGTTGCCGTTCCTCGTCACCAACTACAAAGGCGATCGCCGCTTCCTCGCCACGCTCGCGCTCGGGTTGTGGATCTACGACGCGCTCTGTCTGTTCGGGAATTACCGGAACCACACGACCTACGGCGCGAAGAAGACGCTGCAGCTCGAGCCGATGCTGAAGTCCGCGGGGCTCAACGGCGGCATCCTCTATTACGACTGCCTCACCGACGACGCGCGACTCACGCTGGAATGCGCGCTCGACGCCGTCTCGCTCGGAGCCGTGGTCGTCAATCACGCGCGCGCCGGAAAGCTGCTGCGTGACGCGAGCGGGAAGATCTGCGGCGTTCAGGTGCACGACGCGCAGGCCGGCTCGACGCGTGGCCCAGCAGACGTGTCTGCTGATCTGATCGATGCGCGTGCGCGCGTGGTCATCAACGCCACCGGCCCGTGGAGCGACGAAGTGCGCGCGCTCGCCGGTGAGACGCGCATTCTGAAGCCCACCAAGGGCATTCACGTGGTCGTCGATTCAGCGCGGTTGCCGGTGAAGCACGCGCTGATGATGACCTCGCCGCGCGACAAGCGCGTGGTGTTCGGAATTCCGTGGGGCCTCGGTCGCACGGTGATCGGCACGACCGACACGTTCTTCGATGGCTCTCCGGACAAGGTCGAGCCGACGCGTGATGACGTCGAGTATCTGCTCGAGACGGCCAACTCGTATTTCCCCGGCGTGGAGTTGAAGAGCGACGATGTGTTGTCGACGTGGTCGGGGTTGCGGCCGCTGCTCGCTCCGGAGGATTCGAGTGAGGGAGCGTCGGCCGTTTCGCGCGAGCACATGATCTACGACTCCCCCGGCTTCGTGACGATCGCCGGCGGGAAGCTCACGACCTTCCGTCGCATGGCGGCCGAGGTGGTCGATCGCGCCATCAGGCAGCTCAACGTCTCGACGAAGAGCACCACCGCGACGCGTCCGCTGCCTGGCGCGGTGGGTCTGGTCGACAGCGAAGAGGCTCTGCACGCGTTGACGAAGTCGCTCGAGACGCCGGGGCTGCCCGCGGGCGGCGCGGAATATCTCGCCGGCGAGTATGGAGCGCGTGCCCCGGCGCTGATCGAGCGCGCAAAGAAGGACCTGAGCGCGATGGAGCGGTTGGATCCCGAACTTCCTTCGATCTTCTCGCAGGTCGATGAAGCGATGGAGACCGAGATGGCCTGCACGCTCGACGACATGCTGACCCGGCGCATTCCGCTCGTGCTTCGTGCGCGCGATCAGGGCCTGGGCATCGCTGAGAAGGTCGCGCAGCGCATGGCGACGCGTCTCGAGTGGAACGCAGAGCGCACCGCGGCCGAGTTGGCGCGCTACCGCTCAGTCGTCGCGAGTTCCCGCGCGTTCCGCGCCTGACGCCTACTTCCCTGCGTCGGGCTTCGACTCGCTCGGTGCCACCAGCGACACGCTCTTCCCGCCACCGACGACCAGCGGTGGACCTGACGTGCCGACGATCACGTACCGCCCACCGCCGAGCGCGATGAACGACCCAATCCCCGGAGAAACACCGACCGCGTTCCGCTCCGGCCCGTACTTCACCTGCCCGACCGCGCTCTGCACCTTCTCGAGTCCGAGCTTCTCGGTGACCTTCACGAGATCCTGCTGCTCGAGGCCAACGACCGCCTTGCTCTCCGAGTCGAAGGTCAGCGTCCGCACGTAGCGATCCCGAAGCTCGGCACCGGCGACCACTTCCTTCGCGGCGTCGTCATGCAGCCGCAGCCGTGCGTGCGCCATCATGTGACTCATCGACCACGCGACGACCCAGCCCTTCTCGGTCTTCGCGATGCCGACCGCGTTGCCAAGCGAGTCGTAGAACTTGCTCCACTTGCCGGTCGAGACGTCGAGCAGCCACAAGTGACCGCCCCATTCTCCGAAGCCGGTGCCGATGGCGAGCACGTTCCCGCTCGCAGCGATGGCATGCGGTGCCTCTCCGAAGCCGCGGCCCTTCACCTGATCGTTGAACTCCGGCGCGTCCCAATATTTCCCGTCGGTGAAGCGGTGCACCCCCGGGCCACACGTGCCCACGGGCTTCCCACCCACCACCGCGAATGCAGAACACGGCATCGGCGGCGGCTTGCCCTTCTGCAGATCCCACCGCGCGCCGTTGGGGTCCCACGTGAAGGCGCGCGAGCCGTCGAAGCCCCACAACGTCTCTCCATCGCGTGCGATCGCCAGCAGCCCGTCACCATTCATCTTCTTCGTCTGCGCCGCGTCGAACTCGAGCGTCTTGCGATTCCACACGCGCACGGTTCCATCAGCGTCAGCGACGTAGAGCCGCTCTGCATCGACCACTGCCGTCGGCTTCACCGCAATCAGCGCGAGCACCACCAGAGACGCGAACATGCGCTCAGGTTAGCTCCGCGCGACGACGCCGCGCTGTGGATCGACGGCGATGGTGCACGACGAGCGCTTCACCGAGTACCCGGTGTGAACGTGCACCTGCCACGCATCGAGCGTGACGAGAGCGCGATCGTCATACGACCGATCGCGCTCCCAGCTCAGCGGACCTGCGCTGCTCAGAGACCGCAGCCGAACTCGGTCGTCGCCTTGTAGACCGAGCCGCGCGGCGGCGAGCAGTAGAGCGTCTCGATGCAGTACGAGCGCGAACCGGCCACCGCGTCGCGGCAGACCGACTGCACCACGCGCTGCACGGTCGCGCCCATCTGATCGGTGCCCTCTTCGATGTACTGCGGGCACTGCGCCTCGAGCGACTTGGCATCGCAGCGGCACGACTTCGCGAAGCCACCGTCCATCAGACGGAGCGTCGGATCAGGCTCGCACACGCCGGCGTCGCTCACGCCACCATCGATCAGTTTCGAGCAGTCGAGGTTGGTGTCGCAGTAGTTCTGCTCCGACGGATTCGGAGCGGGGCGGATCGCCTGCACCGAGTAGTTCGTCGGGCACGCAATCTGCGTCTTGGGCGTCGGGCCGTAGCGCAGGTTCACCGAGCCGACGTCGTTCACCGACGGCCACATGCAGACGTTGATGCCATCGCCCTGCATGGCGCGGTCACCGGCGTACACGCAGCGCACCTGCAGCGGGCTGCAGTTGGGCGAGAGGCCACCGTCACGGCACGTCGCCCACGACGGAATCATCGCGCGGCGGCAGTCGGTGTCGGCCTGGATGAAGTCGCCGAGCGTGAGCATGTTGCCGGTCAGCGGCACCGCTCCACACGTGGTGCAGAACGGAGGCACAGGCGCGTTGTAACAACCGGCCGGGTCCTGCTGGTTCAGCGGCGGGCACGGGTCGGCGATGCCGTCGAAGTTCTTGTCGTCGCCGCAGCAGTACTGCCCCTGCGCGCACGCGATGCCCGCGCCACCCTGCTCCACGCAGGTCTCGAGGCGGCAGAAGTTGATGCCTGCGTCGACCGCGCACGAGAACGGAGGCCGGCAGTCTTTGTACGGGTTGCCCGACACCGGGTCGGTGCCCGGACGGCAGTCGTTGCGGCACACGAACGAGCCGCGATCGCAGTAGCCGAGGTATGGGCCGGCATCCATCAGCTCCGGGCATTCCGCGTTGTCCATGCAGGCGCCATTCGCACGGCAGCGCTTGGCCGACTCGGTTCCGTCCAACAGCAGCTCCGGGCGGCACGCGAGGTTCGCGCCACCGAACGGGTTTCCTGCCGACTGCTGGCAGTCCATGTTGTCGGAGCACGCCGGCTTGCAGCGACCCGAGCCGTAATAGATCGACTCCGGGTTCAGGTTCTGGGAGTCGACCCAGCAGGTCTGACCCGGCGGGCAGCCCGGCGCCACGTTGTCGCGCAGGTTGAAGTCCCAACGGCAGCGCGGCACGCAGACACCGCCGCACGAAGCGACGCCGGCATCCGGGTTGTTCACGCTGCACACCGCGCCCGAGGGGCAGTCCTTGTCGACGTTGCAGCCGACCTGGTCGCAGCTGTTGCTCTGCGGTTTGCAGAAGCCGGTGCCGTCATCGATGGTGCCGCACGCGCACTGACCGACGCGCTGGTACAGGCAGTACTTCTTGCCCGACATGTCACCCGGCAGCGCCTTGCAGCGACCCGCGCCGATGCCGTCCGGCGGGCCGAAGATGATGACGTCGGAGCCGCACTCGAGATCAGCGGTGCATTCCTCGCAGGGCCCCTTGCGCAGACGGCAGACGTTGCCGCCGGTCGCCGAGGTGTCGCAGGTGCACTGCTGACCGTAGCGGTAGCAGCGGTCCTGCGGGTCGAGCGACTGACACTGGAAGTCCTGCGTGCAGGTTTGACCCATCACGCACGTGCCCTCGACGGTGTTGCAGATCTTCCCACCCTCGCAGTCGAAGTCGCTGCGGCACGGCGGAGGACCAGCGTCGATCTCACCCGCGTCGGTGTTGTTCATCGTCGCCATGCACACGCCATCGGTGCAGGTCTGATCGGTCGCACACGCGGAGCAGGTCGCGCCGTTCAAGCCGCACTGCGAATTGCCCACCGAGGTGATGCACTCGTTCTTGTCGGTACAGCAACCAGTGGCGCAGGTGTCGGCGCCACACTTCTTCTGGCAACCGGGCGTCACGGCGGCCACGAGACCGATGAGGCCTCCGAGGAGCGCGAAGCGAAGATGACGAGCGAGCATGATTCTGAATCCTTGTGTCGGCCGTGGGGGGGGAAACGCCTCGACCCCATACCTGAAAACCCGTCAGGGACCCAGCCCGACCCAAACCTGTCCGTCCGCGGTGAATTCCTTCTTCCAGATGGGCACGTCTTCCTTCAGCCGGTCGATGACGTACTCACACGCGCGGAAGGCCTCTTTGCGGTGCGGAGCGGAGACCGCGATGACCACGGCGAGCTCCCCGGGCTTCAACGTTCCGACTCGATGAAGCACGGCGACGTCGGTGCCCGGCCACTTCTCACGCGCTTCGTTGGCGATCTCGGCGAGCTTCTTCTCCGCCATCGGCACGTAGGCCTCGTATTCGAGCTCCGTGACGGCGACGCCTTTGGAGTGATCGCGCACCGCTCCAGTGAACGTCACGAGCCCGCCCTGGCTCTCGCGCGAGACGGCGCGAATCACCTCGTCGAGCGAGAGCGGCTCGGCCTGCACGCGAAAGAGCGGAGCCCCTCCAGCGACGGGAGGAATCAGGGCCACCTCGCAGCCGTCTTCCAGGCTCGCGTCGAAGTCGACGAACTCTTCGTTCAACGCAAAGCGCAGCTGGGGAAACAACGACACCAACGGTGGATGTTTCGCGGCGAGGGCGTCGCGCAGCGTCGAGACGGTGGCTTGAGCGCTCAGCTCGATCGTCTCGACGCTCGCCTTCACCCGCTCGCGCGCGATCGCGAAGTAGCGAACGGTGACCTTCACTGTCCCAGGGCCTTTGCTCTCTTTCGCGCGTGCAGATCGAGCTTCAGCGCGACCTCGTCCTTGATGAGGTTGTCGGGCCGGCCCGGGTACACGATGCCGAAGTCTTTGCGGTTGATCGCGAACTCGGCGGCCACGTTCACCTCGCCCTCGGTCATGGTGATGCTCGCCGGGAAGCTGATGGTCTTCGTCACGCCGTGCAGCGTGAGGTTCCCGGTGACGGTGAACTTGTCGTCGGCGCCCTTCGCGATGGCGGTCGACACGAAGCTCGTCTCGGGGAACTTGCCGACGTCGAAGAAGTCGGGCCCTTTGAGGTGATCGGTGAGATCGCTCTCGTCGCTGAAGGTGGAGTTCATGTCGATCGCCGCGCGCACCCGGCTCTTCGTGATGTCGCTCTCGACGACCTCGATGATGCCGCCGAACATCGTGAAGCCGCCGTCGTGCTTGCCGGTGACCTTCGCGCCCACCCAGGTGATCTTCGAATCAGCCTGCGTGAAGGGAAACGCGACCGCGTTGGCGATCGGGCCCGGAGCGGGCGCAGGAGCAGGCGCCGGCGTGGCGACGGTGGCCTTCGGCTTGTCCTTCGCGGGATCGGGGCAGGCGGTGAGAGCGAGAGCAGCGAGGAGCAAAGAAGTGCGCGAGATGGACATGGTGATCCCTCAGATGCCGTAGAGCGCGCCGTATTTCATCTTCAAATACGCGATGAAGTCGTCGTCGGTGAGGCCCTGCCCGGTCACGCGGGTCACGAGTGCTTCAGCGTCGAAACGGAAGCCTTCGCCGTGCACCTTCTCGCGCAGCCAGCGCTTCACGGGAGCGAGCTCACCATCGGAAATCGACTTCTCGAGGCCGCTGACCTCACGCGACATCGTCTTCCACAGCGACGCGGCGTAGAGATTTCCGAGCGCGTAGGTGGGGAAGTAGCCGAACTCGCCGTACGCCCAGTGAATGTCCTGCAGCACGCCCTGCCCGACGTTCTTCACCTCGAGGCCGAGCAGGTCCTTCGTCTTCTGGTTCCACGCTGCTTCGAGATCGGCGGCCTGCAGGTTTCCGCGAATGAGCTCGAGCTCCAACTCGTAGCGAAGAACGATGTGCAGGTTGTAGGTGACCTCGTCGGCCTCGACGCGAATGAACGAGCGCTCGACGCGATTCACCTCACGCAAGAAGTCGTCGACCGAGACACCGCTCAGCTGTGAGGGAAACAGCGCCGCGTACTTCGGGAAGAAGTGTGACCAGAACGCGCGCCCGCGCCCGATGACGTTCTCCCAGAGGCGCGACTGCGATTCGTGCAAGCCCATCGAGGGCGCCTGCGCGACGGTGGTGCGCACGTGTTTGGGGTCGAAGCCCTGCTCGTAGAGGCCGTGCCCGCCTTCGTGAATCGTCGAGAACACGCTCGAGAGCGGCAGGTCGGGGAAGAGCCGCGTGGTGAGGCGCACGTCGTAGAGGCCGGTGCCTCCGGTGAAGGGGTGCGTGCTCTTGTCCTGGCGGCCGGCGTCGAGGTCGAAGCCCATCGCCTCGAGCAGCGACATGGTGAACTTCCACTGCGCGTCGGGATCGAACTTCTTCCCCTCGAAGATGCGCTTCGGCGGCGGCTTCGCGTCGATGGCGTTGACGATGGGCACCAGCTTCGTGCGCAGCCCGCTCAACACCGGAGAGAGCCGCTTCACCCGCATGCCCGGCTCGTAGTTCTCGAGCAGCGCGTCGTAGCGCTCGCCGTCGTGGCCCCACGCGTCGGCCATCGCCCGGCGCAGCTCGAGCAGCTTCTGCACGTGCGGGCGGAAGAGCGCGAAGTCTTTCTTCTCGCGCGCGTCACGCCACGCGGAGAGCGCATGCGATTGCGCCTCGGCGAGCTCCTTCACCAGCGACTGGGGGATCTTCACCGCGCGATCGCGTTCCTTGCCGAGAATGCGCACCATCGCCTTCTCGTCGTCGTCTTTCGGTTTCGCGTCGCCGAGCCAATCGCCCAGCCGCGGGTCGGTCAGCCGCTCGTGGTACAGCCCCTGGAGCGTGGCCAGCTGCGCAGCGCGCCCGGCTTCCGCTTTCTTCGGGAGGTAGGTCTCCTGATCCCACGACGCGAGGCCGATGACGCCGGCGAGATCGCGAAGCTCCTGCATGCGGGTGAAGAGGTCGGTGTTCATGGCTCGGTCTCCCACTTCCGTCTCGACAGTCGCGTGTTCATGGCGCGCGTTATGGCACCGATTCGAAGGAAAGACGGCGTCAGGGGCGGCAGCGACTTCACCGTAATGTGTTACGACGTAACGTATTACGCCAAACCGGCGCGCCCGCTACGTCAGGTCGTCGAGCGTGTGGAGCAGCACGCCGTTGGGCGCCTTGCCCTTCCAGCGCTTCACGAACGCATGCCGGCGCAGCGTGTGGTTCTTCGCGTTCGGGTACTTCGCGACCTTTGACTCGAGTTCCCGCGCGAGCTCGGCGGCCCCGATCGAGCCCCACTTGCATTCACCCAGCTCGGTGACGCCAGCGTTGCGCAGCCCCACCACGTCGATCTCGACCTCGTCCGACCAGAAGCGACCCACCTCGACGCCGGCGGTCACGCCCTCGGTCTCGAGCAACCGCGGCAGGGCCTCGCGCGCCAGCCGCTCGAAACACCCGCCCGCCCATGACTCGAGGTGCGGCGCGATGATGCGTTCCCACGCCTGGCCTGGCTCGAGCAGCACCACCTGATTCCGGTTGGGGTACACGAAGCGAAACCAGAAGCGGAGCAGCGCGTCGTCGAGCACGTAGCGCACCTGCTTGCGTGACTGCTTGGCACCCGAGAGCGGGTACTGGCGGCTGACGTACCCGAGCGTCACCAGCTGCTCGAGGGTGTAGTGCAGGTTGCGCTCGGCGAGCCCCGATGTCTGCGCGATGGCCCGCGGGGTGTGCGCGCCGGTGGCGATGGCCATCAACGCCGCCTGGAACGGCGCGATGTCGCGCAGTTCCTCACGCAGCAGGAACTCGGGCTCACGAAAGAGCGGCGCGAACTCGTGGAGCAGGTTCTTCTCGACGTTCTGCCGGAACGACGCGCGCTGATCGAAACACGAGAGGTACTGCGCGACACCACCGGTGACGAACCACGCCAGCGCCTGCTGCTCGACCGAGGCCTGCGGCAGAAATTGACGTGCCTCGCGAAAGCCGAAGGGCCGCAGCTGAATCTGGCCCGTGCGTCGGCCGAAGAGCGGGCTCTTCTCGCCGAGCACCTCGCGTTCCATGAAGCCGATGAACGAGCCGCAGAGCACCAGCATCACCTTGCCGCTCTTCTTCCACTGCGTGTCCCACAGCTCCTGCAGGAGCGAAGGCAGCTCCGGGCTCGACTCGACCATCCACTGGAACTCGTCGAGCACCAGCACCAGTTTCCCCGCGCCCTTCCACCGCGAGAGCGCGAGGGTCAGCGCGCGCCGCCACGAATCGACGCTGACCTCGGCGAGCAGCGGCTCCTTCAGCGCGCGCGCCATCTCCTCCATGAACTCCCTGAGCTGCAGCGCCGCGGGGCCCACCTTGCCGATGTAGAAGAGCCCGCGGTGCTTGCGCGTGAAGGCGCGCAGCAGCTCGGTCTTGCCGATACGGCGACGGCCGTAGACGGGCACGAACGCACCACCGGGTGCGGCGCGCTGCCGCTCGAGCATCGCCAGCTCAGCCGTTCTGCCGATCAACCCTTGCATGGTCGCCTCATCGTCACCGTAATGTGTTTCGACGTAACATATTACGGCGAAATACGTTTCGGCGAACTGGCCCGCGCGACCGAAGTACCCAGTCGAAGCGCGCCGCGCTACAGGGCGGCCCATGGCGACGCAGTTGATGGTGTTCATGGACAAGGAAGACGAGCTGGCCTTCGTGCGCTTTCTCGAGCGCTACACGTTCGAGGTGTACCCGCGGCGCGTGCCTCCCGACTGGCAGACCTTTCCGGCGAAGGAAGAGCACTTCGACAAGTTCCCCGAGGAAGACGTGTACCTCGTGGCCAGTGACATCGGCCCGGCGCTGGTCGACAAGTTGAAGCGCGGCAAGGACAAGGGCAGCTGGCGCGTCGACGAGGTGCGCTCTCCGGTCGTGTTCTGGGAACGCTGCCGCGTGAACGAAGAAGGCGAGTTGGTCAGCGGGCAGATCTGGGCGGAGACCGACGTCACGCAGCAGACCGGTCGCAAAGACGCCGCGCCCGAGCGCTTCCGTCTGCGGGTCGTCGAGATCGACACCTGGATCAAGAAGAACTTCCGCAAGACGCACCCCAAGGGCTTCTTCGTGGGGCCGAAGACCACGCGTTCCATCAAGGAGACGCGCAAGCCCGAGCTCCGCGAGAACAAACACTTCGGGCGTGTGATCACCGTTCACGGTGGCTGAGCGCAAAGCCCCCTGGGCGACGCGGTTGGGTAGCGAACCTGCGCAGAACCGTGCGCAAGCTGATCAGTCGCAATCGATAACTGGGCGGAATCGACAGCCGACCGCGAAGTCAGGGAACGTGAAAACCCTCCCCGGGGTTACTCTCTGCATCATGTCCTGGCTCGATACCCTCGAAGACATCCGCAAGAAGGACTTCTCCAAGGTGCCCATGGCCCAGCGCGACGCGGCTGCTCGCGACGTGGTGAACATGGCCAGCTACGCCTGCGCGGTGGTGGCGATCTCTCCCATTCCGTTCTCTGACGCGGTGCTGATGTTGCCCGTGCAGTCGGCGATGGTGGTCACCGTCGGCCATGTCTACGGGCGCAAGGTGACCGAGGCCGACGCCAAGTCGCTCATCGTCGAGCTCGCCGCGACCGCCGGCCTCGGCATGCTCGCGCGCCAGGGCATCAAGGCGATTCTTCCCGTGTTCGGTGCGCTGCTCACCGTGCCCGCCGCGTTCGCCATGAACTGGGGCATCGGCCGCGTCGCGATGGAGTACTTCCGCAACCCCGGCATGCCCAGGGAGCAGCTCAAGAAGATCTACGAAGCCGCGAAAGAGGAAGGAGCGGGCCTCTTCTCGAAGGAGCGCTTCGACATGTTTCGCAAATCGTCAGCAGCCCAGACCGAAGCCGACGAGGTCGAAGAAGAGGACGACGCCCCGAAGAAGAAAGGCAGCAAGAAGAAGCCCGCCAGGAAGAAGCCGCTGAGCGCGATTCAGAAGCTCGTCGAGGTCGACTTCACGGCGCGGCTCGCGAAGAACAAAGACGTGCGCGATGCGTTCGACGGCGTGGTGCACCTCGACATCACCGGCAGCGGCGGTGGCGCGTGGACGGCAGATCTCACCAAGCCCACCGACTGGATCTCGCGCGGTCACGAGGGCTCGCCCAAGCTGACCATTCGCGCCGAGGCCAAGGACTTCACCGCGCTGGTGAAGGGCGAGAAGAACGCGCAGCTCGCGGTGATGAACGGCGATCTCACGCTCGAGCCGATGGATCTCGATCTCGCGATGAAGCTCGGGCCGCTCTTCAGCGCAGCGTGACGCCAAGGAGTGATACGCACGCCGCGTGTCGCGCCTCACCCTCAGCCGAGCCGTCAGTCTTGCCGTTCTGACGAGCGCGAAGACCGAAGCGGATCACCACGAAGATCTCGGCTGCAGCATCCTCGGTCCGCCGTCGCGGCCAGTGCGCAAGGCGTTGTCGTGGCTCTCCCAACGCATCCACGAACTCGGCGGCGATGAAGCGCAGCGCAACGCCGTGGCGCTCGTCCGAGCGCTCGAAGACACGCCGAAGTACGCCGCGCTCTGCGAGGGAACGAAGCGACGCAAAGGCCGGCGAGTCCTGCGCGAACAGATCCTCTTTCCCAGGGCGGAGAAGACGCCACCGCGCGTCCTCCACGTGCGTCGCGATGAACTCGCCTTCGATGTGCCTGTCACGCGTCCGCGCGATTGGCCCGCGCTGAACGCGCTCTTCTCGACCCTCGCGCAGGGAGCGACCACCACCGAGCTCGCGCAGCTCGGCAAGGCCAACGCCACGGTGCGTGAAGTCATCACGCAGCTCAAAGCCGCACGCTGGCTGGACAGGTGGACCGCTCCGAACACGAAGCGCGAGGTGGTCTTCGTCGGCCACAACACCACGTTGATTCGTGGCCGTGAGACGTCGGTGTTGATCGACCCGTATTTTCGCCCCGCGAGCGTGTTCGATCTCCCGAACTACCAGCCGATGCAGCCGCGCGATCTCGGCCACGTGAACGCCGTCGCCATCACGCACTCGCACGGAGATCATTTCCATCTCGGCTCACTCCTGCAGCTCCCGCCGGAGACGCGCTTCTTCGTGCCGCCGGTCGAGCGCGAGAACCTCTTCTCGACCGACTGCGCCGCGCGCCTGCGTCAGCTCGGCTTCGCCCACGTCGAGCCGCTCGACTGGTGGAGCTCGCGTGCGATCGGCGACTGCACGGTGCAGGCGCTCCCGTTCTTCGGAGAGCAACCCAGCGCCGCAGAGGGCGTGCACCCCGGCCTGCGCAACGTCGGCAGCACGTGGAAGGTCACCACTGAAGCCAGCTACGCCTTCTTCGCCGACGCAGGGCGCGACGCGCTCGGTGACATGAAGACCGTGTGCCAACGCGCGCGCGGTGTCGACGTGCTGTTCTGCGGAGTGCGCGGCTTCAAGCTGCAGCCGCTCTTCTTCGGTTCCACCACGCTCGGCGCGTTCCTGGTCGACGTGCCCGAGAGCGAGCTCACCAAGCCGCAACAGCTGATGGCCGACGGCCCCCAAGCGCTCGACTACGCGAAGCGGCTCGGTGCGAAGACCCTGGTGCCGTGCGCTGACGGCGGCGCTCCCTGGTACTGGCGCGAGGGCATGGGCCCCAGATACCCGGGCTACCCCGGACAGCCCGTCCTCGGAGCGTCTCGCCTCGACGAGAACCCTGACGCCGACCCGTTTCCCGAGCGAATTCAGCGCAGGGCCGGCGACCCGAAGCTCGCGATTCTGCGGCCGGGGCAGGACCTCTCAGGCACCGCGCACAAGCCCTTCCAGTGGCCGTTCTCTGCTGGCGGCGCCGCCGGGCTGAAGCCCATCGCCCCAGCCGACCCGTCGGCTGATCTGATCGAAGCGTGACCGGTCGGGGCCACTTTTCTTGCACGTCGTAAGGCGCGCACGTGTCAGAGTTGCGCCGCTCCGAGAGCGCCCTTCCCTGACCCGCGACGATGACTGCCCTCACCGCCACGAGCCTTGACCGGTCTCCGGACCAGCGCGACGAGCCACGCAAGGCGAAGCTCTGGACCATCGAAGCGCTCTTCACGCCGATCTCGCGCTACCTCGCGGT
>JAEUJS010000019.1 GCA_016792935.1 Archangium sp.
GATGACGTCGACACGACCCGCACGTTGCTCCCGGGCAGCACGCAGCGCCGCCTCGATGACTCGCGCGCGTTCTCGTACATCGCCAAGCTGACCTTCCTCATCAACTCCGACAACAACATCTCGCTGACCGTGCAGGGCACGCCGGCGTCGAGCAACTCGCCCTTCTCGTTCAACGAGAAGCGCAAGGTCGGCAACTGGAACGGCGGCACCAACGGCTTCGCCAACACCACCACGGTGTCGCTGCGCTACCAGGGCGGCTTCCTCGACAAGCACCTCTTGCTCGACGTGAGCGGTGGTTGGTTCCGCATCAACGGCACCACGCTCCCCAACGACGGCTCGGGCTTCAACTTCGTCCCGGGTGATGGCACGGCCGCTGGTACGCCCGCCGTCATCTACCGCCGCACGGCGCCGCGCATCATCTCGGCGTTCGAGACCATCTCGCCGGAAGCGACGACGCTCTGCAACACGCTCCCCGACGGCTCGACCGCGACTGCCGCTCAGGCCGCCGCGATGTGCCCCGGCGCTGGCGCGGGCTCGACGTACACCATCGGCGGCTTCGGCTTCCTGCAGGAAGCGACCCTCGACCGCATCTCGGCCAAGGCGTCCGTCACCTTCCTCGCGCAGGCCCTCGGTCACCACATCTTCAAGGCCGGCGCTGACTACGAACACATCATCTACGACCTGAAGAAGGCGTACTCGGGCGCCGTTCTCCTCCGCGAGAGCGCGTCGGGTGCGACGTTCGCCGATTACCGTCAGTACGGCTACTACACGGCCCCTGACGAGGCGACCCGCCAGAACGTCATCATCTCGCGTCCCACGAGCAACGGCATGGCCGCGTTCCTCCAGGACAGCTGGTCGATCATGGACCTCGTCACCCTGAACGCCGGTCTGCGTTACGAGAACCAGCAGCTCATCTCGGGCGACGGCTCGCTGGGCATGACGCTCAACAACATGCTCTCGCCGCGCGTCGGCCTCATCTACGACTTCACGCAGCAGGGCCGCAGCAAGCTCTTCGCGAACTACTCGCGGTACTACGAGTCGGTTCCGATGGACATCGCCGACCGCGCGCTCACGGGTGAGAATCAGTATCAGTTCATCCGCCGCGCTCGCGCGAACGACCCCGCGCTCGGTGGAAACGGCAACCCTGGCTGCAACCCGCTGGCGGACATCTCGCAGGCCAGCAACGAGTGCCTCGACCAGAAGAACGTCTCGCCCATCAACACCGTGTCGGGCGGCGACTACGACCCGAACGCGTCCGGTCTGCAGACGGGCGCCGGCAAGACCCCGGTCGATCCCAACCTCCAGCCGCAGAGCTCCGACGAAATCGTCGTCGGTGGTGAGTACGAGATCATCTCCGATGGTCGCCTTGGCGCGAGCTACACCCGCCGCTGGATGAACTCGGTGATCGAAGACATGTCGATCGACGAGGCCTCGACGTACTTCATCGGCAACCCGGGCTCCGGCCTCGGCGCGCAGTTCCCGAAGGCCGTTCGCGACTACGACGCCGTCAGCGTCTACTTCACCAAGGCCTTCAGCGATGGCTGGCAGGGCCAGGTGTCGTACACCTTCAGCTCGCTGCGCGGTAACTACAACGGTCTGTTCCGTCCTGAGACCGGCCAGCTCGACCCGAACATCAACGCCGACTTCGACCTCGTGTCGCTGCTGCCGAACCGCACCGGTCCGCTCGACGCTGACCGCAACCACTTCATCAAGCTCTACGCCGCGAAGGAGTTCCAGATCACGAACTCGTTCTCGATCGTCGCTGGCTTGACCTACGAAGGTCGCTCGGGCGCTCCGCTCAACTACTTCGGCAGCCACGTGCTCTACGGCGCTGACGAAGTGTTCGTGTTGCCCCGCGGCGCCGCCGGCCGTCTGCCGTGGCGTCACGCGATCAACGCGAAGCTCGGCATCAGCTACCGCATCACCAAGGACAACGTCGTGCAGTTCACGACCGACGTGTTCAACATGTTCAACTTCCAGGCTGTCACGGCGGTTGACCAGACCATCACCCAGTCCGACGTGCTGCCCTTCGTGACCAACGCGAAGGATCCGCAGACGGCCGCGTGCCTCGCCGGAAACAACCAGCCCCAGTGCGCGGGTGGCAACACGGCCATCTCGACCACCGCTCAGGACGCTGACGGCAACTACATCCCGCTCACGAAGGACGAGCTCAACACCAACTTCAAGCAGCCGACGGCGTATCAGTCGCCGATCTCGGTTCGCTTCGGCATCCGCTTCAGCTTCTAAGGACCATGACCATGAACTCCACGATTCGTACTGGCCTTCTCGGTCTTGTCGGAGCCGTCGCAGGCTTCGGTCTTCAGGGCTGCTTCACTCCGCAGCCCCAGCCGGAATGCTCCGTCACCATCACCTCGGCCGGTCTCGGCCTGGTGCCGTACTACACGCAGTTGAAGAAGATCGACGCCACGGGCTGCGGTGCGGGCACGACGGCCGGCGATCTCGATCACATGTACGTCGGCATGCAGCGCTTCCGCACCAAGGCGTCCGGTGGTGACTTCACGGTCGCGCTCAAGCCCTCGTTCCTCGCGGACCCGTGGCTCGGCTACAGCTACTCGGCCGACTACGACGCGTACAACAACTGCGTGTACGAGGAATCGTGCAACGGTGAAGACGACCCCACGTACAGCTGCGTGACGGACGTTCTGGCCGACGGTGGCGTCGAGCTCTACGACGGCCGCCCGGTCGACACCGCGAATCCCGGCATGGGCTTCGGCACCGTGACCGACCCGGGTGGCGACTTCGAGGTCGACCTCACCAACCTCTGCGGCTCGGTCGAGGAACCCGTCTACCGCGTCGATCCGACCGACATGGACGGCAAGAACCTCAACATCATCGCCAACATGCCGCAGTTCCCCACGGCGGGTAAGTGCGCCCTCACGCCGACCAGCGGCGGCACGCAGAACTACGAGGCCGTTCCGACGCTGACTGGCGCTCCGCTCCCGGCCATCACCTACAAGGTCGAGTTCAGCGACACGAACGTCATCAACAACGCCGAGTTCCCCGGCATCGCGTTCACCGGCAAGGTGAAGCTCACCGAGGGCGCGTGCGTGGCGAACTACAACGTCGTCGCGTGGTGGTCTGGCTACAACACCGGCACGCCTGAGATTCACTGCACGCCGGCGGCTGGTTCGGCCGCGGGCTCGCTGTCGTACGCGACCGAGTGCGACCCGAACGCCGACCTCGACGCGGGCCGTCTGCTCGGCTCGGGTATGGCTCCGGCCTTCAAGCCGCAGTGCCAGGCCGACGCGACGGACCCGACCAGCGGCATCTGCGTGCCGTCGGTCGACCTGACCGCGGTCAAGTAAGCGCTCCCTGACTTCGTGTTAGGCAAAGGCCCTCGCTCCAGAACGGAGCGGGGGCTTTTTGTTTCCGATGGGTGACCTCCGCCGCCAGCTCCGCGACTCGCTCGATGCGCTTGCCAGCGCGGAGTCAGGTGCGTTGCTCAAACGCGAGACCGGTCTGCTCGAGGTCGCGCTGGCGTACCCCAGCCCGTACCACGTGGGCATGAGCAGCCTCGGGTTCCAGGCCATCTACCGCGCGTTCCATGCGCACCCTGCAGCGAGCGCCGAGCGCTTCTTTCTCCCCGATGACGTCGAGGCGTGGAAGCGCAGCAAGCTGCCGCCGCTGAGCATCGAGCGCCAGCGGCCACTGCACGAGTTTCAGCTCATCGCGTTCTCGGTGGCGTACGAGCTCGAGCTGGGAGGGCTGTTCGAGCTGCTCTCTCTGGGCGGCTTCTCTCCGCTCGCGGGCGAGCGCGCTGACGACGCGCCGCTGGTCATCGCCGGCGGGCCGCTCACCTTCAGCAACCCCGACCCGCTCGAGCCGTTCATCGACGTGCTGGTGCAGGGAGAAGGGGAAGATCTCATCGCGCCGTTGATCGACGCGGTGCGCGCGGGCGGAGGAAAGCGCGCGGTGCTGGAACGGCTGGCGGGGGTGCCGGGCTTCCGCGTGCCGGGTGTGTCGAGCGAGAAGACGCGCGGCTTCGTGGCGAAGGCGGGTGACGCGTCGCTGCCTGCGCGCTCGCAGATCATCACTGCCAACACCGAGCTGCGGAGCATGTTCCTCATCGAGCCCGAGCGTGGCTGTTCGCGCGGGTGTCACTACTGCGTGATGCGGCGCACGACGAACGGCGGCATGCGCACGGTGCCTCCGGAGCGGGTCTTGTCGCTCGTTCCTCCTGAGGCGACCCGCGTGGGCCTCGTCGGAGCGGCCGTCACCGACCACCCGCGCATCGTCGAGCTGCTGCGCGCGCTGGTGGACGGCGGGAAGGAAGTCGGCGTCTCGTCGCTGAGAGCGGATCGGTTGACCGCGCCGTTGGTCCAGGCGCTCAAAGACGGCGGAGCGAAGGTGCTGACGGTGGCGAGCGATGGGCCCAGTCAGCGACTGCGCGACGCGGTCGATCGCAAACACTCCGAGGCGCAGATCGTCCGGGCGGCGGAGCTGGCGAAGGCCGCGGGCATTTCGCGGCTCAAGGTCTACAACGTCATCGGCCTGCCGACCGAGACCGACGACGACATCGACGAGCTGGTGCGCTTCTCGCTCGAGCTGTCGCGGATTCTGCCGACCGCGCTCGGCGTGGCGCCGTTCGCCGCGAAGCGCAACACGCCGCTCGATGGAGCGCCCTTCGCGGGCATCGACGTGGTGGAGAAGCGGCTCGAGCGGCTGCGGCGCGGACTGAAGGGGCGCGCGGAGCTGCGGCCGACGAGCGCGCGGTGGGCGTGGGTCGAATACATGCTCGCGCAGTGCGGGCCCGAGGGTGGGCTGGCGGCGTACGACGCGTGGAAGGCCGGCGGGCATTTCAGCGCGTGGAAGAAGGCGTTCGTCGCGCGGGAGTGCAAGCCGTTCGAGGCGCGGCGCACCATCGACGGTCGTCGCAACGCGACGGTCTGGCCGAGCGTCGGTCTCGCCGCTTCGGTGAGCTGAGAGCGACGAGCGCGAAGAGGGGGGGTGATGTCCCTGCGCGATTCGCCGAGCGAGCGCCGTGGTCGCGCAGAAAATCCCAAGGTCGAAGTGTTCGCAGTGAGCGAAAGTCGCCGTGCATGACGCGTGCAGCGCCTCACTCCGAGCGCTCGATGCAGGACGCGCGGGCTTCGACGCCTCCGAGTCACTCGTAGGAAACACCGCAAGTCGAGAGGTTCGCGACCGCGACGCGACCGAGCCTCGCCGAGGTGGACGTGTGTCGAGTTCCTTCGAGTCACTCGTAGGAGAACGCCGTCAGTCGAAGAGGCACCGGGACTTCGGTCGAAGTTGCTCCGAGTCACTCTTGAGAAGACAACCGAGCCTCGCCACGGTCGACTTGGGTCGAGTTCCTACGCGTCACTTGTAAGAACTCGGCCCAGGTCGAAGGTACAAGGTCCGCGCGATGTCGAACGGTGCACCAGCGAACGCAGGCACGCTCAGGCCGAGCGCCGCGCTGCTCGCCGCGACCGCCGTCTGGGGAGCCACCTTCGTCACCGTCAAAGACGCGCTCGAGGCGACCGACGCCTTCACGTTCCTCGCGATTCGCTTCGCCGTCGGTGCGCTCGCCTCGGTCGCGCTCTCGAAGCTCTTCAAGGAGCCGCGCGCGAACGTCACCCGCGCCGCACTCGTGCTCGGCCTGCTCCTCTTCGGCGGCTATCTCTTGCAGACGCTCGGGCTCGAGCGCACCACGCCCGCGCGCAGCGCCTTCGTCACCGGTCTCACCGTCATCTTCGTGCCCTTCGTTGCGTGGAGACTCGAGCGCAAGCGCCCTCCGCTCCGCAGCTTCGTCGCGCCGTTCGTCGCGCTCTTCGGGCTGCAGCAGCTCACCAGCTTCCGCTTCGACGCCGAGCTGCCAGCGGGAGATCTCTTCACGCTCGGCTGCGCCTTCCTCTACGCGTTCCACATCGTGCTCATGGGCCGCTACGCGAAGGGCTTCAGCCCGGTGGCGCCGCCAGCACAGCAGGGCTTCAGCCCGGTGGCGCCGCCAGCACAGCAGGGCCTCCCCGTGATGCGGCTCACTGCGGGACAACTGCTCGTCGTGGCCGTTCTCTCGACCTCGTGTCTGCCGTTCATCGAGCGCCGCTTCGCGTCGACGCCCACCGTGTGGTTCAGCATCGTCTTCACCGGAGTCGTCGCCAGCGCCCTCGCCATCGGCGCGCAGGCGTGGGCCCAGCGGCAGCTCACGTCGGTCCGCGCGGCCGTCATCTATTCCACCGAGCCGGTGTTCGCCGTGCTGACGGTCGCGGCGCTCGGTCACGGCCTGCCCGGTGGTCCGGAGTTGCGCGGCGGCGCGCTCATCTTGCTCGCGGTGCTCATCTCGGAAGTGCCGCTCGGCGAAATCCTCGGCCGCAAGGCGCCCTCGAGCTGAGGCGGCGCGTCGTGTTCGCTTCACCGATCGCCACGCCGGAGGGCGCGAAGGGCGAGTCGCCACTTCGCTCGCGATGGCCACGCGGCCTCCGTGGTGAAGTTGGCGCGCGAGCGACGTCTGGCTGCCCCGACTCACTCGGTTCTCCTGCCCGCCTCGATCTGTCCGTGGGCGCGGACGCGCGTGATGTGACTGCGGACGTGCGTGGGCGCTCCACGTTTTTCGCACCGCGTGAGAACTCGCTCGGTCGCCGCGCCGTACGTCGCGTCGGCTCGAATGAGGCCCACTCCATGCTCCCTCCCCTCGCAGGAGGGCTGCACATGCTGGCTCGCGTGAGGTCTGGAGCACTGATGGGCGTCGACGCCGTCGTCGTCGAAGTCGAGGTCGACATGTCGCTGGGCATGCCGTTCTTCAGCGTCGTCGGGCTGCCCGAAGGCGCCGTGAAGGAATCCAAGGTGCGCGTGGTCTCGGCCATCAAGAACGGCGGCTTCATTCTCCCCATGAAGCGCATCACCGTGAATCTCGCGCCGGCCGACCTGAAGAAAGAAGGAGCGACCTTCGAGCTCCCCATCGCGCTCGGCGTGCTGGCTGCGGGGAGCATCGTCGACCTCGAGCCACTCCAGGGCTACCTCTTCGGCGGTGAGCTCTCGCTCGATGGGGCGCTGAAGCCGATTCGCGGAGTGCTCCCGCTCGCGCTCGCTGCGAGAGACCACGGCTTCCGCGGAGTCATGGTGCCCACCGCCAACGCCGCTGAAGCCGCGCTGGTCGATCGCATCGAAGTGCTCCCCGTCGAGTCGCTCACGCAAGCGGTGATGCACTTCACCGGTGAAGCGCCCATCACTCCGTTCGATCGCGCGAAGGCCGGACAGGCACAGCCACCCGAACTCAGCTCGCTCGACATGTCCGACGTGCGCGGTCAGGACGACGTGAAGGACGCGCTCGAGATGGCAGCCGCCGGCGGACACAACGTGCTGCTGTGCGGTCCGCCGGGCTCGGGCAAGACGATGCTCGCGCGACGCATGCCGGGAATTCTCCCGCGCATGAAGTTTCAGGAGCAGCTCGAGGTGACGCAGATCTATTCGGTGCTCGGCCTCCTCGGAGATGGCAAGGCGCTGGTCACCGAGCGCCCGTTCCGCGCGCCGCACCACACCATCAGCGACGCCGGCCTCGTGGGAGGTGGACCGCTCACGCGCCCCGGCGAGCTCTCGATGGCGCACCGCGGGCTGCTCTTCCTCGATGAGCTCCCGGAGTTTCGGCGGCACGTGCTCGAGGTGTTGCGCCAGCCGCTCGAAGAAGGCGTGGTGCGGCTGGCGCGCGCGAATCAACATGTGGCGTACCAGTGCCAGGTGATGCTCTTCGCAGCGATGAACCCGTGCCCGTGCGGTTTCTTTCGCGTCACCAACCGTCGCTGCAGCTGCAAGCGCGTGCGCCGCGACGACTACTTCAATCGCATCAGCGGGCCGCTCCTCGATCGGCTCGACGTCACGCTCGAGACACGGCCGGTCGATGTGAAGCTCCTCTCCGGAGAGCTGCCCCCGAGTCGCACGTCCGCCTGGTTTCGCGACCGCGTCGAGGCGGCGCGCGAGCGGCAGACGCACCGCTTTCGCGAATACCCGGGGCTGTACTGCAACGCGCAGATGGGTCCGCGTCTCGTGGAGCGCTTCTGCAAGATGGATGCGAACGCCACCGAGATGCTCGAGCGTTCGGTGGCGTGTTTCGGGCTCTCGGCGCGCGCGCACGATCGCATCATCAAGATGGCGCGCAGCCGCGCCGATCTCGAGGGCCGCGAGCACATCGACCTCGAGGACCTGAACTTCGCCATCGGTTGCCGCGTGATCGATCGCGCTGATTGGCGCGGGCGCAGCGAAGAAGAGCCTGGCGAAGAGCTTCCGCAGAAGCGGCACGCGCGGTCGTGAAGGTGACCGCATCACTCGTTCCGGTGCCGCACTTCGGACGGCACGCTGACCGCGTACTTTCGGACCGCGGGCACTGCCACACGCACTGGTGGGTCGCGCGGGGGCCGCACGCCGTGGACCTGAACGCGTCAGTCGCCGCCGCACGCGGAGCGCGCTGACGCTGTGTCGTGGATCGACGTCGCGAACGCGACTGCGTGCGCGCTCGTGCATCGCGTCGTCCACGCTTGCTGACGAAGCAGCGGTTGCCGCCCGAGGTGCGGCGCATGAGCGGAAGCTCCCGGAACGGGTGCGAGCGGAGTAGGGTGCGCGCGCATGAAGCACTCCCTTCCCGTTCTCGCTCTCGGCGTCGCGGTTCTCTCGTTCAGCTCGTGCGTCTCGGTCGCTGACGCACGCGAAGGCGGCGCGCAGCGCCAGTGCCGCTACGAAGACAAGTGCGGAAACATCGGAGGTGGCCAGACCTACGCCTCGTTCGGCGAGTGCCTCACCGACAAGCGCGCTGACTGGCTCAACATCTACCCGACCGATCGCTGCGACGGGAAGATCAACGGCCAGTCGCTCGACGTGTGCTTCCGCGCCATCGAGAACACGCGCTGCAACGATCTGATCGATCAGATCGCCACGCTCAACAAGTGCGGCTCGAGCTCGGTGTGCACCGCGGGCTCGGGTGGCGGCTGCAACTGCGGCCAGGGCCAGACGTGCTGCAACAACGCGTGCGTGAACCTGCAGACCGATCGCAACAACTGCGGCGCATGCGGGACGACGTGCGGCGGCAGCGTTTCGTGCCAGAGCGGCGTCTGCCGTTAGCGAGTCCTGCGAACGTAGCCGCAGGCGGAGACTCGCCGAGCGAATCAGCGAGGTCCGAACGACGAGAGCGCGAAGAACGCGCGGATCTTGTCGTTGGTCTCACGAAGGCGTGAGCTCAGCGTGCGCACGAAGGTCCACAACAGCGTCGACGCGAGCTCCTTGTCGGTGAACATCACCTCGTCGAGCTTCTCGCGCGACAGCTCGTAGAGCACGCAGCTGGTGTGCGCGATGGCGTCGGCGGACCGCGGACCTTCTTCGATCAGCGACATCTCCCCGAAGTACTGGCCGCGCTCGAGAATCGCGAGCGCCTCTTCGCCGATGCCCGGCACCATCTTCGAGATGCGCACTTTCCCCTCGACGATGATGAACATCGACGTGCCGTCAGCGCCCTCTTTGAAGATGTGCGCGCTGCCGGGGAACTTCGATTCCTTGAGTGCTGCTCCCAGTTTGCGCAGCTGGGCGGAGGTCATTCCCTCGAAGAGCGCGACTTTTCTCAAGATTTCGACGTCCATCGGCGTTAGTCCTAACACGTCATGGAAACTCGCAAAGTTGTCATCGTCGGGTCGGGCCCTGCTGGCTACACCGCCGCCGTCTACGCCGCGCGCGCCAACCTCGCGCCGGTCGTGTTCGCGGGCGGTCCTTCTGACTCAGACGCACGCCGCGTTCCGGGCGGGCAGCTGATGATCACCACTGACGTCGAGAACTACCCGGGCTTCCCCGAGTCCGTCACCGGCCCCGAGTTGATGGAGCGTTTCCAGAAGCAGGCCGAGCGCTTCGGCACCGTGGTGCACCTGGAGAACGTCGTGAAGCTCGACCTCTCCAGGCGGCCCTTCCATGTGAAGGGCGAGAGCAAGGAATACCTCGCTGAGACGGTCATCATCGCCACCGGAGCGTCTGCCAAGTGGCTCGGCGTGAAGGGCGAAGATCAGTTCATGAACCGCGGCGTGTCGGCGTGCGCCACCTGCGACGGCTTCTTCTTCAAGAACGTGGACGTCATCGTGGTCGGCGGCGGCGACACGGCGATGGAAGAGGCGAACTATTTGTCGAAGCTGTGCGCGAGCGTCACCGTCGTGCACCGCCGCGATTCGCTGCGTGCGTCGAAGATCATGCAGGAGCGCGCGCTCAAGAACCCCAGGATCAAGTTCGTGTGGGACTCGGCGATCGAAGAGGTGGTCGGCGATCAGAAGGGCGTCACCGGCGCCATCGTGAAGAACTTGAAGACCGGCGACCTGAAGAAGATCGACGCCAAGGGCGTGTTCGTCGCCATCGGTCACATGCCGACGACGGAGCTGTTCAAGGACACGCTCAAGTTGCAGCCCAACGGCTACCTCTGGGTGCAGCCGGGCACGGCGAAGACGTCGATCGAAGGTGTGTTCGCGGCTGGAGACGTCAGCGACGCGACCTATCGCCAGGCGGTCACCGCGGCGGGCACCGGCTGCATGGCGGCCATCGAGGCCGAGCGCTGGATGACCGAGCACGGTGTCGGCTGAAGCGCTGTTCGAGCAGCTGAAGGCGAAGCCACGCGATCTCTCGTTGCGCGCGGTCTACGCCGATGCGCTGCAGCAGGCCGGAGATCCCCGCGGAGAGCTGCTGACGCTCGAGACGCAGCTCGGCGCGCTCGATCCACTCGGTGATGCGTTCTGGTCGCTCAAGCCGCGCCGCGATGTGCTTCGCCACGACGCAGCTGCGGACTGGCTCGACGCCGTGCTGGGCCTGAAGCAGCTGCGCGCCGAGCCCATCGCCTGGTCTGGCTTCCCGGGCACGACACGCGAGCGGTGGCGGTGGCTGCGGGCGCTCCTCGATCAACGCTTCGACGTACGCACGCGCGACGTGGGTGGCGATTGTGAGCGCGCGAAGAGCGTGGGCCGCGCACTCGGCGCTTCGGTGCGCGAGTGGATCTGCCTGCTCGACGAGCTCATCGCGCAGAACGCGTGGGAGCGTGTCTTCCGTGACGCGCTCAGCCTCGACCTGGTGGAAGGGCAGAAGGCCTTCTCGCTGATGATTCAGGGCGAAGGCGATTTTCACTGGGCCGTGCCGCTCGCGAAGTTGCGCGCGGAAGATCCACCCGTGGTCACATTCTCACTCTCGGAGCGGGCGAAGTGGGTGCGCAGCACGCGCGAAGGGCACTACGGGCCGAAGCCGAGCGTCACCGAGTGGGCGCGCGACTTCATTCGGTCGTACGTGGAGTGACTCAGGGCACGAAACAGCCGGCGCTCACAGTGGTCATCGGGTTCGCGCACGCGAGGAACTTGTCGTTGAAGCTCGCCTTCGTTTCCGGCGTGCAGACCGGGAGTCGCTCGAGACAATCGAAGTACGTGTGGATGGTCTGCTCGTCGCGTTCGCTGCAGACCTTCATCGAGGTGTCGCACTTGTCGGCGTCGAACGGAGCGTTCGGCAGCGTGCCACTCGGGAAGCACTGGTCGTGGCGGGTCTGGAAGTTCTTGTTCAGCACTTCGGCGCGACCGCAGACGTCGAGGCAGCCCGTCAGGGCGACCGCGAGCGAGGTGACTGCGAGGAGGCGAAGCACTGAGCCCGAGCCAAGCACGAGATGTGCCGAAAGCGCAGTCGCTGGCGTGATCTGGTGGCGAGGTTGCGCGGATCGAGGCGCTGGTGCCCGGCCGTCACGAAAAGCCGAGACGCGCGCGCTCTGGAAAGCGCCCTGAGTCGAAGAGGCTCTCTTCCTGAGTGGCCGTGCAAAACAGCGAACGAGCTCCGCCTCGAACGAATTTCGGGCTGATTCGCGCCAACAGCGCGCCATGCCCTCGCTCGCACGCTCTCGTATTTTTGAGCTCCCGCACTCCCTTTCCCTCCAATGTCACTTCGGATGTGCGTAGTGCCGACTTCACGGTCGACCCGACTGCCGGCACGAGTTCGGGCGCAGCCGCTTCGCGACGACCTCCGCACCTTCGCGATGAGTGGTGAGAGGCATGCGGTGGCCGCTCGAAGCCACGCAGTTCGGCACGCTCGACCCAGCCGCTGCGCGATGGCGTGTCGAGCTTGCGAGCTCCGCACCGCCAACATCGCGCCGGTGCTTCCGGGCCAGCTTCTCCCACGTTCCCCTCTCCCGCCGGGACGGCCGGGACGGGAGAGAGAGAAGGAGCGCTCCTCAGCGTCGAGGTGTCGGCTCGCGCGCGACGACGGGTCGTGATGGCGGCTGACGGTGCACTTCACGCGCACGCCGTGGCCGCGGAGGAGGCGCCGCCCGGCACGCCTCCGCCGCGATCAAGATGCCGAAGCCGACCGCCAACAACGCCAGCCAGGCCCACGCCTTCACGCGGCGTTCTCGACGGGCTCCGCCGGCTCCGCGGTCGGCTGCTTCTGCGCCGCGAAGATCTTGCTCGCCATCTTCTCGAGCTCGGCCGGGTGTTCACGGAACCATTCCGCCGCGCGCTCGCGACCCTGACCGATCGACTCGCCGTCGAGCCGGAAGTGGCTGCCCGCCTTCTCGACCAGATTGAGCATCACGCCGAGGTCCACCGCCTCTCCCGCCCGCGAGATGCCCTTGTTGTAGATGATGTCGAACTCCGCTTCCTGGAAGGGCGGCGCGACCTTGTTCTTCACCACCTTCACCTTGGTGCGCGTGCCGATGACGGAGTCGCCTTCCTTCAAGTTGCCCGCACGGCGAATCTCGCACCGCACCGAGCTGTAGAACTTGAGCGCGTTTCCGCCGGTCGTCGTCTCCGGGTTGCCGAACACCACGCCGATCTTCATGCGGATCTGGTTGATGAAGATGATGCAGGTGCCGCTCTTGGCCACCGCTCCCGTCAACTTGCGGAGCGCCTGGCTCATCAAGCGCGCCTGCACGCCCATGTGCGCGTCTCCCATCTCGCCTTCGATCTCCGCCTTCGGCACGAGCGCGGCGACCGAGTCGACCACGATGAGATCGATCGCTCCGGAGCGCACGAGGTGCTCGGTGATCTCCAGCGCCTGCTCGCCCGTGTCCGGCTGCGAGATGAGGAGCTCCTCGACGCGCACGCCGAGCTTCTTCGCGTACCCGACGTCGAGCGCGTGCTCCGCGTCGATGAACGCTGCCACCCCGCCCATCGCCTGCACCTGCGCGATGGCGTGCAGCGTCAGCGTGGTCTTGCCCGAGCTCTCGTTGCCGAAGATCTCCACCACGCGGCCGCGCGGCAGACCACCGACGCCCAGCGCGCGATCGAGCCCGATCGACCCGGTGGGAATCACCGCCACCGGCTGTACTTCCTGCGCGTCGTTCAGCTGCATCACCGCGCCGCGCCCGAACTGCTTCTCGATCGCCTGCACTGCCATCGCGACCGCCTTCAACTTCTCCGACACCTTGCTCATGACTTCTCCGTTCTCATCAGCAGCAGGGCTGCTGATCTGGTTCGCGGCGAAGAGAAGTTCTCCGCGGCGTGCGAACACGCAGGAGCAACGCGCGTGCACGACCCAACCCCGCGTCGGCGTTCGACTCGCGATCAGCGCACCGTCGCGCTTCGAGCATGCGGCGCGAACGCTCCACTTCGTTTTCGCAGCGCCTGAGGAAGTCACGCTGGCGCGTCTTCGCTCCACTTTCGCTTCGCAGCGCGTGAGAAATCCGATCGCGATTCCACATCCGGAACCGCCGGCGTCCCTGGTGTGGAACCGATTCGCTGTCGCTGCTCCTGCGCGCACGCGCAGCTCGCGTTTCGGTCAACTCGCGTTCCACATCCGGAACCGCCGGTGTCCCTGGTGTGGAATCGGTTCGCTGCGTCGTTCGCCGCACGCGCGTTTCCGTCGGTGTGTGCGCTCGGCGAGCCGCTTTCGCTGCACCGACGCGCTCGCCGATCGCGCAGGTGCCAGTTTTCGCGGTGCGCGCGCAGAGGCGCGGGTTACAAGCACGCCCCGCGTGGATTCGCAGATGTCACCCGAGCTGGCCGCCGTGATCATCGTGCTCGCGGCGATCGGCCTGCGCTTTCAGGCGTGGCGCGCGGTGATGTTCTTGAAGCCCTCGAGCGTGCGCGTCGAGCCCGAGACGCCCGGCGACGCGACTCAGATCCCCGGCGAGCTCGAAGACGCCGTCGGCGAATTCAAGAAGCTCGGCTTCACGGTGCTCGGAGCGCATTCCGAGAAGGCACTCCTCACGCGCGAGCGGATGTACGTCGATCTGATCCACGCCGAACATCCCGTCGTCGCCTCGATCACCGTCGGCCCCGACGAGCAAGATCACGTCACGCTGTTCACCGAGAGCGAGCAGGGCTTCGTCGTCACCGCGAACTACCGCCGCCCCGCGCGCGAAGTCGCCGGCGCGTACCTCTCCGGTGGTCTCGACGGCGCGAGCCCCGAGCGTTTGCTCAAAGTGCACCTCCGTCGTGTGCCCGAGATCGGACCGAGCAAACGCGTCGACACCCTCGATTCTCGCGTCGAATCAGCGAGGCGGTGGTTTTCGAGATCCGGAAAACCTGAGTTGCGTCAACAGCATGCAGTTGGACTGTTGTGGACGCTGTTCGCACTTGGCATGGTGGGCGCCGCTTTGTGGCGCCTCATCAATTGGGCGCAGAGTTTTTGAGGGGCAATGAAGAGCGCATCGAAGTCTGAAGAGATCGTTTTCCTCGCTGGCAAGCGCACCGCGTTCGGCACTTTCGGCGGAGCGCTGAAAGATCTCTCGGCCACCGACCTCGGCGTCGAGACCGCGAAGGCCACGCTCGCGCAGGCCAGGCTCTCGGCCGACCTCATCGATCACGTCGTCTACGGCAACGTCATCCAGACCAGCGCCGACGCCATCTATCTCGCGCGTCACATCGGGCTGAAGACGGGAGCGCCGGTGGCGACTCCGGCCATCACGCTCAACCGGCTCTGCGGCTCGGGCTTTCAGGCGTACATCACCGCGGCTGAGCTGTTGATGACGGAGCAGGCCAACTGCGTGCTCGCCGGCGGCACTGAGAACATGAGCCAGGCGCCGCACGCGATTCGTGGCGCGCGCTGGGGAATTCCACTCGGCAAGGGCGGCCTCGAAGACACGCTGACGCAGGGCCTCTTCGACACGTTCCCCAACATCCCGATGGGCATCACGGCCGAGAACCTCGCCGAGCAGTACAAGCTCACGCAGGACGAGGTCGACACCTTCTCGGTGCTCAGCCAGCAGCGTCACAAGGCCGCGCAGGAAGCGGGACGTTTCAAGGCGGAGATCACGCCGGTCGAGCTCAAGAGCAAGAAGGGCTCGACCTTCTTCGAGAAGGACGAACACGGTCGCCCCGATTCCACCGTCGAGGGCTTCAAGAAGCTGCCCAGGGTCTTCAAGAAGGACGGCGTGATTCACCCCGGCGCGGCGTCAGGCATCAACGACGGAGCCGCGAGCGCCGTGCTGAGCACGCGCCGCTTCGCCGACAAGCACGGCGTGCAGCCGATCGGCCGACTGATCAACTGGGCCGTGACCGGTTGTGATCCACGCATCATGGGCATCGGTCCGGCTCCGGCGATCCGCAAGCTGATGGAGCGCGCAGAGTTCAAGCTCGGCGACATCGATCTCTTCGAAGTGAACGAGGCGTTCGCTCCGCAGTACCTGGCGGTCGAGAAGGAATTGGGCCTGCCGCGCGAGAAGACCAACGTCGATGGTGGAGCGATCGCCGTCGGCCATCCGCTCGCCGCATCGGGCGCGCGCATCACGCTTCATCTGTTGTACGAACTCAAACGCAGGGGCGCGAAGTACGGAGTGGGGAGCGCCTGCATCGGTGGCGGGCAGGGAATCGCAGTTCTCGTGGAGGCCATGTGACGAACGTTCCTGATGCGAAGGCACTGCGCGAGCGCGCCAAGCAGCTGGCTGAAGAGCGGCGCGCCGAGCGGAAAAACCGCAAGCGCAAGTGCGCGCTGTGCGGCACGGAGGAGAGCGACAAGACTCCCTTCGTCGCGCACCCCGATGGCATCGGCCCGTCATGCAAAGAGCCGTCTCTTTGCGAAAACTTCCGCGCCCGCGCTGCCGGTCGCTAACGCTTCGAACCCCTCAGATTCGCTGACGCTCATCACCCAAAATGGGGGATGTCCCCCATTGTGCCGTGTGGTGAAAAAGGGCATTGAAGGTCTTCCTCTCGCAGTCAGGAAAGACCCACCTGAGGTGCTTCACATGGCCATCGTTCAGTTCACTGGAGTGAAGGTTTTCTCGACGACTCTCGCGCGCGATCGCGAGGTCATGGGCGAAAACATCACGCGCTGGGTGAAGGACAATCCCAACCTCGAAGTGGTCGACAAAGAAGTCACGCAGAGTTCGGACAAAGAGTTCCACTGTCTGACCGTGACGCTCTTCTACAAACAGAAGTAAGAGTTCTCGCGTGCCGACGCGAACTCAGATCGTCCTTCCTTCGTTTCGAAACGCGTCGACGGTTCTTGCCGTTCTGCTGGTCGTCACTTCCGTCTTCTGGAAGGTCGCGCTCGACGCAGGCATCACGCTCTATCTGGTGCCTCGTGACGTTCTGACCGGCCAGGTCTGGCAGCTCGTCACGTGGCTGCCGGCCGAGGCTCCTCAGACCGGATCGGTGCTCTTCGCGGCGCTGATCATCTGGTCGACCGGCGGCTCGCTCGAAACGCGCTGGGGGCGTCGTCGCTTTCTGCTCTTCGCTGGCATCACCGTGTTTCTTTCCGGACTCCTGGCCCTCGGCACCGTCACGTTGATTCCTGCGTTGGGCGGTGCGTACTTCGGCGGAAGCGTTCTCGCGGCAGTCGTGTGGGTCGGGTACGGGTGCGCGATCTGGAATCAGCAGACGAACATCTGGGGTTATCCGCTGACTGGAAGAACCTTCGCGATGATCGGCGTGCTCCTGTGCTCGCTGAACACGGTCTTCTCGGGGCCGCACATGCTGGTCGCGGAGATCTGGGGCCTGCTCATCACCTTCGCGTACGCGAAGTTTGGGTTCCCCGGAGAGTTCTGGACCCGCTTCCGCTCGTGGCAGCTGCAGCGCGATCTCGACAAGCGCTCGGCACATCTGCGTTCGATCGATGGCGGTCAGCGCAACGTCGGTCGTGACAGCGACAAGTATCTGCACTGATCAGATGGTGACGATGGTTGCGCTCCCTCACCCCCAACCCTCTCCCCGAGGGAGAGGGGGGCTTCTTCTTCTTCCTCTTCTGCTTCTGATCTGCGGCTGCCGCGATCTCGAGGCTGAGGCGTTCGCGCGCGCGCAGATGCAACACGAGGCGCTGCTCCTCGCGTCCACGCGGCCCGACGACAAGAAGTACGACGCCGTGCTCGCCGACCTCGCGAAGGTCACCGAGAAATCGAAGCACTTCGCGGAAGCACAGAAGTTGAAGCGCATCATCGAAGGCGGCCGCGTGAAGGTCCGCACGCCGCTCGCGCTCGGGCCCAATGGGAGAAGACCTCCGCTGCTCGAAGCACAGCTCGCCGCCTGCGCTCGCCTCGCGGAGATCGCTGGAGCGGATGGCGGCGTGAATGTGCGTGCGCTCGAAGCGCTGGAAGAGTGCCGCAAGAAATCGGAGCTGCTCGAGCTGGAGTACGCGCATCCCGAAGAGGTCGATGCTGGCGCGGGTGAATTGACTTCTCCCTCACCCTGACCCACTCCCCGAGGGAGAGGGGAGTTCTTCCTCACGTCACTCCCTGCCTTCGTCTGATATCTCGGGCGCCGTGATGCTCACGTTCGCGCTCCTGTCCGCGGCTCTCGCTCAGACTCCTCCCAGTGGTGACCTCGAGCAGGTGTGGATCGATCCCGCGGGGCGCGGCTCGCTCACCGTCGGCAACGGCACCACATTGCCGCAGACCGGCTACCGCGTCGGTGTCTCGGCCTTCTACACCTACGGCAACCTGCGCTCGCTCAGCGGCACCTCGAGCGACCTCGTGCTCAGCGATCGCCTCGGCTTCCAGGTCTTCGGAGCGCTCGGCCTCACCAACTGGCTCCAGGTCTCCACGCACGCCTCGGTGTTCGCGCTCCAGTACGGCAGCACCAACCTGAACGTCTCGCAGGCCGGCCTCGGCAACCCGTGGATCCACGCCAAGTTCCAGATCCTCGACGGCAACCAGCCCATCGCGCTCGCGATCGATCTCGGACTCGCGCTCCCCGTCGGCACCAACGCCGCGCAGGGCAACGGTGGCTTCGCCTTCGCTCCGCGCGCGCAGATCGGAAAGGTCTTCGATTCTTTCCAGCTCGGAGCAGAGCTCGGCTTCCTGCTGCGCCCCATCACCGACTACGCGCCCATCACCGGGGTCAGCACCGACTTGCTCGGCTCACAGCTGTGGCTCGCCGGCACCATCACCGCGGTGAACGCCTCGGGCCCGCGCGGTGAAGCGACGATTCGCATCAACGCTCCGCTCACGGGAACGGGCCGCCCCGGCATCGAAGGACTCTTCGGCGTGCGCTGGCCCGCGGGCCCTGTCGAGCTCTACGCGGTCGCAGGTCCCGGCGTGTTCGGTGAGCCGGCGACGCCGAGCGTGCGCGCGTACTTCGGAGCCGCCTTCAGCAACGAGCCGATGACCCGCCCGCCGTGCGTCGAAGGCCAGCCGTACGATTTGAAGGCCTGCCCCGACCTCGACAAGGACGGAGACGGCGTGAAGAACGGAGTCGATGGCGCTCCGCTGGTGGCTGAAGACAAAGACGGCTTCCAGGACGAAGACGGAATCGTCGATCTCGACAACGACGGTGATGGCGTGCCCGACACCGAAGATCTCTGCCGCGACACGCGTGGCCCGGTCGAGAACAAGGGCTGCCCCGACGAAGACAAAGACGGAGACGGCATCGTCGATCGTTTGGACCGCTGCGCGGATCAGAAGGAAGACAAGGACGATTATGAGGACTCAGACGGCTGCCCCGAGCCCGACAACGATCGCGACGGCTTCCTCGATGCCAACGACGCCTGTCCGCTCAACGCCGGCATCGCGCAGGAACGTGGCTGCCCCGCGAAAGACTCCGATGGCGACCAGGTGTGGGACTACGAAGACAACTGCCCGAGCGAGGCCGGCGTGAAGGACAACGCGGGCTGCCCCGCAACGACCAAGCAGCTGGTCATCATCACCAGCACCAGCCTCAAGATTCTCGACCGCGTCTATTTCGACAACGGCAAGGCGACGATTCAGAAGAGATCCAACCCGCTGCTCGACAACGTGGCCTCCGTCCTCGTCGCGCACTCCGAGATCGCGATGCTGCAGATCGAGGGACACACCGATGACGTCGGCAAGCCCGAGACCAACAAGAAGCTCTCGCAAGATCGCGCCGACGCGGTGAAGGCGTACCTCGTGAAGAAGGGCGTGCCCGAGACGCGGCTGCGCGCGGTCGGCTTCGGCAGCGAGAAGCCCGCGGTGCCCAACGACACGCCGGCGAACAAAGAGCAGAACCGTCGGGTGGAATTCAATCTCATCACGCAGTGACGCCTCACTTCGTGACCTCTTCCAGCACGTAGCGGTGCGTGCCGTCGCTCACCACGAGGGCGCGCGGCGGGCCGTCGATGATCTCCAGGTCGGCGCTCGCGACGTCCCACGTCGCGAGGGCGAGGAAGTCCTTGTCCCGATAGATGACCGCTTCCGACTCCCACGCCTCGGTCTGCAGCCACACGCGCCCGTCGCGCTCGACGATGACGAAGTCGCCCAGCGCCGGGTGGCGGTAACGAGACGCGAGCCGCGCACGCATCTCCGCGCTCGGTGGACGCTCGAGCAGCGGCCGGTAGAAGCTGCGCAGCTGATCGCGCGTCTGCACCGCGAGCGTGATGCTCTGTTCGGCTCCGGGCTCGAGGTCGAAGAACAGCTCGAGCAGCTTGCGGCGAAACAGGTTCCGCAGCGTCGCTCCCGCCGTCGAGTTGGTGAGGATGACCGCGCCGATGCGCGCCTCGGGAATCCACAACACGTTCGCGTTGAAGCCGTGGCCGTCGCCGCTGTGTGAGTAGATGCTCGGGCCGAGACCGCGCTCGATGAACAGACCCAGGCCGTAGCCTCCCTGCGTCAGCTGGACCTGCTCTTCGCGGCGCGCCAACAGCGCGGTGCGCGGCATCACCTGCGCTCCGTCGAGCGTGCCTTCGCCCAGCTCGAGCGTGACGTAGCGCAGCAGGTCGTCGACGGTGCTCCACGCGCCTCCCGTCGGGCGCACGGCACAGACCGTCGCGTTGACGCGCGCGTCCACCGTTCGCAATACGCCGTCGGGGTCGTGCTCGTGGCCGACCGCGAAGTTCCCCGTTCGCGCGAGCACGTGGTCGAGCGTGGTGTCGCGCATGCCGAGCGGAATGAAGACGCGCGTCTGCATCACGCGGTCGTACGCCGCGCCGAGCTCGAGCTCGGGGTAGGCGACGTGGCCGGCAGCGAAGCCAGCGACGGCGACCGGCAGATTGGCGTACTCGAAGCGCGCGCCGATCTCGTTGGCCGGTTTGCTCTGACGCACCAGCTCGACGACGTCGTTCGCGGTCAGGCTCTGGCCCCGGTAGGTCCATTCCAAGTCTTGCCGCGCGGCGCCGCTGCTCGCGCTCACGAGGTGTCGCAGCTCGAGCTTCGTCGCGCGCGCATCGCCGAACGCGAGCTGCGGGAGCAGCTTCGACACCGGCGTGTTCCACGACACCTTCTGCTCGTGAACGAGCGACGCGAGCATCAGCGTGGTGAGCGGCTTGGTGGCTGACCAGAGCATGAAGCGCGTCGAGGGCGTCACCGGCTCGCTCTGGCCCAGCGCGCGAACGCCGTAGCCCGCGCGCATGACGACCTCTCCATCCTGAATGAGGCCGATGGCGACGCCGGGAACGCCCAGCGTCTCGCGCGCGCTCTCGACGAACGCATCGAGCGCAGCGCGCCGTCGCGCATCGAATCGATGCGGCTGCTTGCCGACGAGGGTCGGCCTCACGTAGCCCTTCGCCGCCAGCGTGCCGACGACCTTCCCGCGCTCGGGCCCCAGGCGCGTGTACGACGACTCGTCGAGGTCGACGATGACCACCACCCACGCGGTGCCGACCGCGCGTGTCGTGGCGGTGAGCGCACGGTGCTCGGACGCGGCGCTCAGGAAGCTGAAGTCGACGAGCTGGGTGAAGCCGTTGCGATCGGCCGAGCGTCGTGCGGGGCCGTCGAAGGGGCGCTCGATGCCGACGAGCAGCCCCGCCGCGCGCGCCGCGGCCTCGGGGCTCTCGGCGCTGGCCAGCTCGATGATCGCCAGGCGGTTCTCTCCACCGCCGGGCGGGCGGAGGATCGTGATGCGCTTGTCGGGCTGGTCCACCACCGTCCACGTCGCAGGCGCGAGGTATGTGTGGCCACTGGCCGTGGTTCGCGGCACGTCGGTTCCCGACGAAGGCGTGACGACGCGCAAGGGCGCACAGCCGAACACCAGCATCGCGATCAAGCCGGTCCACCGCATGGCGTGGTTACTTCGAGAGCTCGTCGAGCAGCGTCGTCACGCGGCCGAGCAGACGCTTCACGGTCGCGGCGTCACCACTCTCGAGCCCCGCTTTGATTTCCCGCAAGAGCGCGAGCGTGCGCTGGTACTTGAAGTTCGCGGTGTCGAGCTTGCTCTGCAGCGTCACCTCTTCGGTGGCCTGCGCCTCGGTCGCGGCTTTGAGCGCGTGCATCTCGGCGACGCGCGCGGAGAGCGCCGCGAGCCGGCGTTGGCGATCGACCGCGGCCTTCACCTTCTCCTGAATGATGGAGACGTGCGGGAAGGGCTTCTCGAGGTAGTCGACCGCGCCCAACTTGAGCGCCTCGAGGATGGAATCCGCGTTCGGGTACGCAGTCATCACCAGGCACGTGCAGTCGGGGTGCTTGGCGCGGATCTGCTTGATGAGATCGAGCCCGCTGCCATCGGGGAGGTTCTTGTCGATCAACGCGCAGCTGAACTTCTGGCCCCTGGCCAGCGCCAGGCCATCGACCATGCGCGACGCCGTGTAGACGGTGAACCCCGCCTTTTTCAGCGCCACTTTGAGCACGTCGAGGACGATGGCTTCGTCGTCTACGACGAGAATCGAATCGCCTTCCATTCGCTCCCCTGTTTGCGGCTCGGAGTGTCTACCGGGACCCCGCTTCGGTCCAGCACACGGCCACACAAGAGGTCTAAGGTCCGCAGCCCTATGAGCGATCGCTTCCCGGTATGGATTTCAGTGCAGAAGGAAGATGGACGAACGGAGCAGGTGCGCATCGGCTCCGCAGTGCGCACAGGTGAGGGCTTCACCCTCTCGTTCGATGCGATGACGATTGGCGCTGCGCCGATCAGATCAGCCGACGAGTCGGCTGGGGCGAGGGCAGGTACTCCGGTTTCGCGCGGAGCGCTGGCCACGTCGGGTGGGCGGCCAGCGGTTCCTCCTGCGGCGCGCGGTGGTGGAGCGGCCAGCGGAATGGTCTTCCCCAACTACGGTCGCAGCAAGGGCATGCCGGTGAGCGGCGCCGCGATGGGCGATCTCGAGTTCTACGCGAACGGCGCACGCCGCACGCTCAACGACCCGGGCAAGCAGCGCTTCCACGACAAGGAACGCCAGCTCCTCGCGGCCATCGAAGCGGAGATCGCGCGACAAGGTGGTGGCGGTGGCGGTGACGACGATGGTCCGCCGCCTCCGGGTGATGGTGATGCGCCGCCGCCGGGCGACGAAGACGCACCGTTCTGATCACTCCGCGTTGCTGGTGCGCGACACGACGGGTGCTTCTTTCCACGTCGCGCCTTCGTGCATCGCCGGCCGGCCGATGAGCAGCTCGTGCGGCTGGAAGTAGCCCTTGTACGTGAGCGACGCGCAGTCCTGCACGCGGTAGCCGAGGTACATGTGCTGGCAGCCGAGCTCGCGCGCGAGCTCCACACAGCGCATGACGTTGCCGATGCCCGGAGAGAGCCGCGCGATGTCCGGGTGGTAGAAGAAGTACGCGGCTGAGAAGCAATTCGCCGTCACGTCGACGAGGCCGAGCGCGACGAGCCGGTTTCCGTCGTACCAGGCCATCTCGCGGCCGGTGCTCGAGGGAAAGGCGAACTGCGTCGCGTATTCATCTTCAGTGAGCTGCGTCGGTTCCCACCCGCGCGCGTCTTCACGCGTGCCGTGCCATTGCTGATGCAGCGTCAGCCGCTCGGCGTCGATGCGGGGCCTCCCGAGCTCGACACGAAAACGCATGCTGCGTTTGAGCGCGCGCCGCTGCGAGGTCGTCGGCTGAAAGCGGTGCACGTCGAGGCGAATGGAATGGCATTCCTCGCACGGCGAACACGCGGGCCGGAAATAGGCGGGGCCGAAGCGGCGCCAGCCACGCACCAGCAGCTCCTCCAATTCGATCGGCGTGACGTCGACCATCAGGCGGTACTCCAGCGAGGCGCGCACGTTCTGCAGGTAGCTGCAGGTGCGGGGTTCCTCGACGAAGTGGCGGACGAGACGGGCCATGCTGGGAGAAAGAGCGGGTGTGACGTCACGATGTTGTCATGAGGGTCCGTGCGTTTGAACTTCTGAACATGGAATCAAACCGCCGCTCGTGAGTATGGAGAGACACCTATGAGCGACTCCCAGTGGGACCTGAAGATGAAGGCGTTCCTCAAGAAGGCCGGCGACGACTTCAAGCGTTTCGGTAACGACGTGAAGGAAGAGGCGCAGAAGCTGATGTCGGAAGTTCAGGATCCGGCGCGGCAGGCGAAGCTGCGCGAGGGCTTGAAAGACGTCGGCGTGTGGGCGCGCAAGGCCGCTGACGAGGTCGCGGTGATGGTCGAGACCGGCGTGAAGAAGGCCGAGGAGACGCTGGTAAAGGCCGGCGACAAGGTGAACGACTTCGTGGTGAAGCCGATGGAGAAGGCCGGTGGCGCTGGGGGAACTGGCGTGCCTCCGCCACAGAAAACGCCGCCCTCGCCGCCGCCCGAGATGGACGAGGCCGAAGAAGAAGAGGAAGCGAAGAAGCCGGTGAAGAAGACCGTCGGGCGCGGGACGAAGAAGAAGACGTCCGCTCCGAAGAAGGCGCCCGCCAAGAAGACCATCGGGAAGTGACGTAGACTGATGGCCGTCATGTCAGTTCCCGCTCGCTTCCATCGCTATTCGTATGTCGACTATGTGCTGCTCGAACAGCACAGCCAGGTTCGGCACGAGTTTCTCGATGGTGAGATCTACGCGATGGCCGGAGGCACTCCGGAGCACGCGGCGCTCGCCGCCGTCACGCTTCGCCTCATCGGCAACCAGCTCCCCTCGGGCTGTCGCGCGTACACGTCTGATTTGAGGGTGCGCATCGCGAAGAGTGATCTGACGACCTACCCCGACGGCGCCGTCATCTGCGGAAAGGTCGCTCCCGCGATCGATGATCAGCTCGCCGCGACGAACCCGACGTTGGTGCTCGAAGTGACGAGCCCGTCGACTGAGGCCTACGACCGTGGAGCGAAGCTCGACCACTACCGCACGCTCGACACGGGCGCGATGGTGTCTGGACTTCCGTGAACGCTGGTCCGAACGAGACCGTGAAGCTCG
>JAEUJS010000036.1 GCA_016792935.1 Archangium sp.
GCGAACTGAGGGCCGAGCACCGCCGCCATCGCGACGCGCGCGCGAAACAACCGCGACTTGATCGTGCCGACCGGAACGCCTTCCACCACCGCCACTTCGTCGAGCGGGTGATCGAACACGTGCACCAGGACGAGCGGCCGCCGCTGCTCATCGGGCAGCGTCTTCAGCGCGCGCTCCAGGGCACTCCGCACTTCCGCTCTCCACGCAGCACCGAGCAGATCAACCGGAGCCTCGAGCGCCGCGGCGTTCTCCACCGCGACCAACTTCGGGCGCACGCGCTTCTGCTGATCGAGCAAATACCGATGCGCGATGGTGAAGACCCACGTGGTGAGCTTCGCCGGCCCATTCACCTCGAAGCGCGGCAGCACCTCGAGCAATCGCGTGAGCATCGCCTGCACCAATTCTTCCGCGTCGTGGCCCGCCCCCGTCGTCACCGCGAGGCGATGCAACACGCGCACGTAGCGACGCAGCACTTCGCTCTGTGCCGCTCGATCTCCCTGCTGCGCACGCACCACGACCTCGCGCGAGAGCTCGGCGTTCTCAGGTCTCAGGGGTGGAGCAAAGCCCCCTGGGGCGACGCCGTTGGGTAGGGACACGGTCACCACTCGGGTTTCACGAGCGCGCGTTCAAACGGTTCCTTGAAAATCACGCCGACATGCGAGCGGCTCTGGCTGCGAAGAACTTCTGCAGCGCAAGTCCGTATTCTTCGTGCGCTTTGAGCTCCACCGAGTCGAGCTGGAGCTTCTTGAAGAGCTTGTTCCGTTCCTCACGCCGCGCCGCCATGAACTTCATGAAGCGCCCGCGCACGCGCGGATCAGACGTGTCGACGGTCATGCGCTCACCGGTCTCGGTGTCTTCGAGATCGACCACGCCGAGCGCCGGAAACTTCTCCTCGAACGGATCGCTGACGACCACCGGCACGAGATCGTGTTTGCGACCGACGATGCGCATGCCCTTCTCGTACTCACTCGCGAGGTAGTCGCTGATCAAGAACGTCACCGTCTTCCGCTTGGCGACGTGCGACAGGTAGTTGAGCGCCTCGGTGAGGTTGGTGCCCTTCCCCTTCGGTTTCGTCGTCAGGATGTCGGTGATCAACCGCAACACGTGGCTCTTGCCCTTGCGTGGCGGCACGACCTTCTCGATGCGATCGCTGAACAACACGAGGCCCACGCGATCGTTGTTGGCGATGGCGCTGAACGCGATCTGCGCGGCGACCTCGGCGCAGATCTCGGCCTTGCTGCGCTCTCCAGAGCCGAACAGTCCTGACGCGGAGACGTCCACCAGCAGCATCACCGTGAGCTCACGCTCTTCAGTGAAGACCTTCACGTACGCGTCGTTCATGCGCGCGGTGACGTTCCAGTCGATGGTGCGAACTTCGTCTCCGGGCTGGTACTGGCGCACTTCGCTGAACGCCATGCCGCGGCCCTTGAAGACCGAGTGGTACTGACCAGACAACACCGACGCGACGACCTTCTTGGTCGCGATCTCCAGCCGTCGGATGCGCTTGATCAGATCGCGCGGCAGCATTCTAGAAACTCACGGCACTTCGACGCGCTCGAACACGCGCTGAATGATGCGCTCGGGCGTGAGCTCTTCGGCTTCCGCTTCGTAGGTGAGCGAGATGCGGTGCCTCAGCACGTCGAGGCCGATCGCCTTCACGTCTTCCGGCGTGACGAAGCCACGGTGCCGCAAGAACGCGTGCGCCTTCGCCGCCTGCGTCAACGCGATCGTCGCGCGAGGAGACGCTCCGTATTGGATGAAGTCGGGCAGATCCTTGAGGCCGTACTTGAGCGGCTCACGCGTCGCGAACACGAGAGAGAGGATGTAGTCCTTCACCTTCTCGTCGACGTAGATGCCGTGCATCACGCCGCGGGCCTGCGCGATCTGCTCCGGAGCGATCACCTTGCTCGCCTTGGGGATGACGTCGCCCGTCATCTTGTTGAGGATCTCTTTTTCCTCTTCGCGCGTCGGGTAGCCGACCTTCACCTTGAGCATGAAGCGATCGACCTGCGCTTCAGGCAGCGGGTACGTGCCTTCCTGCTCCACCGGGTTCTGCGTGGCGAGCACCAGGAACGGGGACGGCAGCGGGAACGTGGTGTTGCCGATGGTGACCTGGCGCTCCTGCATCGACTCGAGCAGCGCAGACTGCACCTTCGCCGGAGCGCGGTTGATTTCGTCGGCCAGCACGACGTTCGCGAAGATCGGTCCCTTGCGGACGGCGAACGAGGCCGTCTGTTGGTTGTAGATGACGGTTCCGACGACGTCGGCCGGCAGCAGGTCGGGCGTGAACTGAATGCGCTGGAACTGCGCCGCGATCGCATCGGCGAACGTGCGCACCGTGAGCGTCTTCGCGAGACCGGGGACGCCTTCGAGCAGCACGTGACCGTTGCAGAGCAGGCCGATCAGCAGCCGCTCCAACATCGGCTTCTGACCGACGATGACCTTCGACGTCTCGAGGAACAACGGCTCGATGAAGGCGGACTCTTTCTGCACCGCCTCGGTGATCGCCTTGATGTCTGTATTCATCTTGCTGGTTCGGACGTTACGTTCACGGGTTGAGGCTCGCGGTCAGCGGAGCTGCTGCAGCTTCGCCCGCGCATCGCTCTGCAGCTCAGGGCGGATGTCGGGAGCGTTCGACGCCACGTAGCGCTGGTAGTACGCGCGCGCGTCATCGATGCGGTTCATGCCGCGGTACGCCTCGGCGAGCCCGTAGAGCGCATCGCTGCGGTTCGGGTCGAGCTTGAGCGCGTACTGGTAGTCCACCGCGGCCTCAGCGAAGCGGCGCAGACCGATCAGCGTCGAGCCACGCGCGACGTAACCGACGGTGAGCGCGGGCTCCAACTTGAGCGACTCGTTCAAGTAGTTGAGCGCTTCACCGTAGCGGCGCTGACCGATGAGCTGCACGCCGCCCTCGTAGTACTGGCGCGCCTGCGTGCGAGTGGACTCAGCGACCGGACCCGTTCCCGGAGCCTTGTTCGCCTCTTGCGGAGTGCCACCACCCGACTGCGTCATCTTCTGCTGCGCGCGCGCGATGTTGTCGGTGGCCGACTTCTTCACCGCGGGATCGGGCGAGATCTGCTGCACGCGCGTCCATCGATCGATCGCCTGCGAGTAGTAGCCGAGCACCGCGTACGCGTTGCCCAACTTGAAGAGCGCCTCGACGTCGTCGGGGTTGCCGTTCACCGCGTCCTGGTACGCGAACGACGCCTCGCGGTACTTCTTCTCGGCCCACAGCTTGTCGCCTTCCTGCACCTTCTTGGCGGCGAGCGAGCCGATGTTGCCGGCCGGAGCGGGGTTGGTCGTCGGGGGCGGATTGTTGGTGGGCGGCGGGTTGTTCGCCGCGACCGGCGCCGGAGCAGGAGCCGCGGCCTTCAGCGCCGCGATCGATTCCTTCGCCTTGTCGATCCACTTCTGTTCCGTCGCGCGCGTCTCCTTCTTCAAATACGTCTCGTACGAGGCGATGGCTTTGTCGTTCTGGCCGGCGCCCTTGTACGACTCGGCGAGGCCGTAGAAGCCGTCGGGGTCGTTGGCGTCGAGCGCGGTGTACTTTTCGTAGGCCTGAGCGGCGGCGGCGAAGTCGGACGACTTGCGCGCGGCGTAGCCCAGGTTGAACCACGCGAGCTTGAACGTGGCGTCGGCTTCGGTGGCGGCGCGGAACTGGGCGATCGCCTCGGCAGACTTCTTCTGTTTGAAGAGCACCGAGCCGAGACCGTTGAGCGCCGGGGCGTAACCCGCGGTGGCCTTGATCGCGTCCTGGTAGGCGGCGGCGGCTTCGTCGAGCTTGCCGGCCGCGAGGGCCGCTTCGCCCTTCTCGAACGCAGCCTTGGCCGCGGGCGACGGAGCTGCGGCCAACGCGCCGAGCGGGAGGAGAATCAGCAGGGAAAGCAGCGTCTTGCGCATGTGCATCCTCGTGAGGCTCTGGGTCCGGACCTGTCCCACTTCACTACCCAACGGCGTCGCCCCAGGGGGCTTCGCTTCAACGTTCGAGGGGTTAGCAAAGTTCACGGTCTGGGTCCTGCCTCTTGGATGCCGCAGCCCCGCGATCTGGTCAAAGGCACAGGAAGCCGCTGAGGGGCACGGACTCCATCTCCGCCCCCTGCGGGAGAGGGTTGGAGGGAGGACAACAGTAAGCTGCACCGCATGAGATCAGCGCTCGCGCTGTTGGTCATCACCCTCGCCGGCTGTTCCGCACCGATGACCGAAGACGCAGGCACGGGCGGAGGCGGAGCGACGGGAGGCGGAGCGACGGGAGGCGGATCCGCGACGGGCGGAGGATCATCGACGGGCGGAGGATCTTCGACAGGCGGAGGATCTTCGATGGGCGGTGGATCTTCTATGGGCGGTGGATCGACGGGCGGAGGATCTTCGACGGGCGGAGGGTCTTCGACGGGCGGTGGATCCTCGAGCGGCGGTGGATCCGCGAACGGTGGAGGGTCTGCGACTGGCGGAGGATCCTCGACGGGTGGCGGCAGCGCGACCGGAGGCGGCTCGTCGACTGGCGGAGGCAGCGCGACAGGTGGAGGCTCCGCGACGGGCGGAGGCAGCGCGACGATCCTCGCCGACGAATTCGACTCGAGCGCGACGATGTCGCAGTGGACCGATCTCTACCCGCAGCGCCACACCACGCTCGACATCAACACCAGCTACGCCGGCTGGCTCACCATGGTCCCGAGCGGCACCGCCATGAACGGCTGGTATTCGGAAAACGAAGGCCCGCTCTTCTACCGCACGCTCACCGGCAACTTCGTGGTGGAGACCTCCGTGACGCTCGGCACCGCGACGAATCGCACGACCACGCCGACCGTCTCGCAGTGCTTCTGTCAGGCCGGCTTCGTGCTCCGCGACGCGACCAGCGCGCAGTTCAACCAACGGTGGATCATGTACAACATGGGCTTCCAGGACATGGCGGTCGCTCGCGAGATCAAGACCACGGTCCCGAGCCTGAACGGCACCAGCGACTCACTCTCCACGCTCAACCTGAACGACATCAGCGGCAGCGTGAACACCGGCCGACTCCGCGTCTGCCGCATCGGGAGCCTCTTCCGCTTCTTCCACCGCCACCCGCCGGCGACGATCTGGACCGAGGAGACGTTCAGCTCTTCGGGATCGTCACCGACGCGCGTGTTCGGCAACGGCCCGCGCCCGAATCGCGCTGACGGCTCCGCGCTGAGCTTCGATCGCCCCGATCTCCCGGCCGCGATCCAGATCGGTCTCTACGTCGGCAACTACGTGGTCCCGATGGGCGGAGTGCGTGGAGAGTTCGACTACTTCCGCGTCGCGAGCGCCACGACCGTCGCCGACTGCACGCGCGACTTCTAAGCGACCGGCTGCTTCTTCTTGAGGAGCGCCGGAATGCTCAGCACGCCGATCGCCGAGATCACGAGGCCCGCGCCGATCGCCTCCGACCAATCGAGCGAGCGACCGACACCGAGCAGCCAGAGAGACAGCGTGGCGACCACTCCGGCGAGCAGCGACGACGCGCGATTCACCGGCACGGAGTACGAGTTCTCGGACTTGTCGAGCAACACCAGCGCTCCGAAGATGCCGGTGCCCTGCGAGAGTGTGCCGATCAACACCGCCCACCAGACCTGCGGCGTGAACGGCAGCTGGGTGAAGCCCTCGCGAAACTGCTGAAACGGCCCGCCGATGATCGCCAGCACGCCGAGGCCGATCAGCGCGGCGGGAGTCGAGACCAACTGCTCCTCGACGAAATAGCGGCGCGTCACTTCCACCGAGTCGCTCTTGGCGAGCTTCGACATGAAGCGCAGCCGAATGAAGTACGCGATCAAGTACGCGGTGACGTCGACGATGGCGACGATCGGCAGGGCGTACGACTCGTCACGTCCGAGCACTCCGACGACGAGCGCGGAGAGCGTGAGCCCCGTCGCGATCCACGAGATGAGCTGCACCTTGCGGCCCGTCATGCGATCCACGATCGGGGCGAGCGCCAACATGCCGCCTCGCAGCAGCAACATCATGAAGACGATCGAGACGCCCTTGATGGTGTACGCGAGCGTGGTGGTGGTGAGGATCGTCGCTCCGCAGAGGCCGGACAGCGCGGTCCACTTCGTCGGAAACGGAATCTCGCGCGAGCCTAACTTCTTCTTCGTCGCGCTCTTCCACCACCCGGTGGCGAACATGAAGATCACCATCGCCACGAACGACGCGAACGTGCTCGCAGGGAGAATGGTGTTGCCCGGCACCGCGGTGCCGAGCTTCCCGTCGCTGAGCGCCTTGGTGAGCGCGGAGTACGGCGCGTACGCAGCGAAGTAGCCGAACGCCCACCACCAGATGCTGATGGCCTTTGGTTGTTGGCTCGCCCCGTCACTCACGCGCGCGGCAGCTTGTCACAGAATCGTGACACGTCAGGTTCCCGAGAGCAGTCGCTTGAGCGTCGCCGGCTTCTTCTCTTCGAGGATGTTCTTGTCGTTCGGCTCGCGTGTGACGAGCGAGAGCTTTCCAGCGACGTGAACCAGCGCGATCAACTCGGCCTCCTCGGGAATCAGCAGCAGCGTCACGTGCCCCGCCTTGTTCGAGAGCACGATCACGTTCTGCAGCATCACGGTCGAGGTGAGCTGCCTGGTGTCGGGATCGGTGAAGACGCCGACCACGTCGATGTGATCGCCCTGCTTCACCACGGCAGCTCCCGTGACCGAGGCGACGTCGAGCGACACACCGCGCGCGTGCGTCATCACCGCGGTGGGCGTGGCAGGCGGTTTGGGTTCAGCGGCGAGCAACGCGATCGTGGCGAGTGTGAGCAACATGGTGTTCTCCAATCAGGTGAAGGGTTCACCAGGGAAGACACGCGCGTGAAAATTCGTTGCGGGGTTTCGCTCCCACCGGCTCGCCCCAGGTCGAGCCTCAGCTCAGCGAACGCGAAAGGCGCGTGATTCGACGGGTTTTCCATCGTCATCGAGGAACTCGAGGGTGCCCTCGCCCACCTCGCGCGGGAGCAGGAGCACCTCGGTGTATCCGACGATCTCCACCGACACGCGGCCCTCGGGCTTCACCCGCACCTTGTCGAAGGGCTCGACCTTGAGCACGTGCTGCACGCCGACCTCGAGCTGCACCACGCCCGGGCCCGGAGCAGCCACCTCGAACACCACCTCGATCCGCTGCGCATCGTTGGTCCACAGCAGCGCGTTGGTGCGGCCCGCCTTGAGCGCCTGAAACGTCACGGTGCCACCCTCGCGAGAGGACACGTCGACGACGGAGCTGTCTCCGATCGAGAGCCGGTGCAGTCCGATGGTCTCCACCGAATAGGTCTGCTCGGGCTTGAGCTGCACGCGCGTCGCGGCGACCTCCTTCGGCTCTCGCACCACGACCGTCCACGTGCGCTTCTTTCCGTTCGTCTCGAGGGACACCTTCGTCGTGCCGAACGTTCGCGCGATGAACTGCAGCTCGTCGGCGTTGCCGGCGACGTTCACGATGAAGTCGTCCTCGATGAACACCCTCGTCGCGCGGGGCGGCTTGAAGCTGCGAACGCAACCAGCGGCGAGCGCGATCTCCGAGCCCGCGGGTGGGAGCGTCTCGATCAGCGGCTCTTCCTCGAGGAAATCGCGATCGAGCTGCAACGCTTTCGTTGGGGCGGCCTTCTTCTCTGTCGGTGGCGCGTTCGATTTCGGTTGCGGAGGAGCGACTGGCTTCAGTTCCGGCGTCGGTGTCGTCGAGTTCAGCGTCGCGGCGAGCGAGATGCTGAGAACCAGCACCGCCGCCAACGCCGCGAACCATGGCCACCTCGACCGCGGAGGTGTGTTGAACGTGACCAGCAACTCATCCATCGACGCGAAGCGCGCGTGCGGATCTTTCGAGAGACCGCGCTCGATGACGCTCTGCACTGACGACGAGATCTCGCTCGGGAGTTCACCCTTCCCCGGCCTCTTTCCCGCGAGCGCCTCGAAGAGCGTCACGCAGAACGCGTACTGATCACTCTTCTGATCTCCGGCTTTGCCCGCGAGCTGCTCGGGCGCCATGTACGCCGGAGTTCCTCCCACCGAGCCGTCGCCTTCCGTCTGCGCGAGCCCGAAGTCCGTCACGCGCGCGCGGCCGCTGGCGTCGATGAGCACGTTGTCGGGCTTGAAGTCGCGATGCACGAGGCCCGAGCGATGCACCGCGGCGAGCGCGTCACCGGCCTCGCGCATCACACGCAGACGCTCGGCGAGCGGCTGCTGTTTCGCCAGCCAGGTGCGGAGCGTCGGGCCTCCAACGAACTCCATCGCGACGAAGCGATCGCCGACGTCGAACACCTGCACCACGGAGGGATGCGACACCCGCGCCATCAAGCGCGCCTCGCTCAACGGCGCATTCGACTGGTGGCGCATCAACTTCACCGCGACGCGCCGCTCGAGCTTCACGTCGCGTGCTTCCCACACCAGGCCGTGCGCCCCAGCGCCAACCAACGCGCCGAGCTCGTAGCGCTCACCGACCATGCGTGAGTCGTGTGCGCCTTCGTTCACCAGCGACGCGAGCACACGCCGGCACACTTCACATCCGTCGAGGTGATCATCTGCAGTCGACAGTTCCGCTTCAGGCACGAGCCCCCGAGCGATGCGGGCGATCAGCTCGTCGTCGAGGCAGCTCGCGTTCATTCCCCTCTCCCTCGCGGAGAGGGATCAGGGTGAGGGAGCGCGCCCACCGAACTCTGCGTCCGCAACAAGCTCGCGAGCTCGAGCTGAGATCGCAGCGCCACGATGAAGCTGTCCAACTCGGCACCACTCAACCCGACGCGCTCGACGAGAGAATTTCGAACACGCTTCTCCAGCGACTCGCGAGCCGAAGAAATCCACCGCGAAACGGTGGCCTTGTTCACCGAATAGATCGTCGCGATCTGCTCGAGCGTGAGCGCATCGAGGCACTGCAACCTCAGCGCATTCCGCTCGCGCGCGGACAACGAACGAAACGCTTCACGAAACACTTCGGCGAAGGTCGAAGCATGCTCGAGCCGCAACATCCGCACCTCGGCCGCCGGGCCCGCAACCGACACCAACTCGAGCACCGCATCACCAGTGCGACCCGCTTCGAACGGATCGCGTCGAGCGTTGAGCGCCATCCGCGTCGCGACGGCCCGCAGCCACGCACTCAGCGGAGCCGTGCCCCGAAACGTCTCCAACCGCGCTGGAGCGACCAGCAATCGTTCGCGCACCTGCTGCAGCAGCTCATCGCTCGCGCTCGCGTCGAAGTGCATCGAGCGGAACACGTTCTTCAGCGGCGAGAGGAACTCGCGATCGAGTCGAGCAATCGCCTCGGCGTCACCAGCGACACACGAGCGCGCGAAGGCGAGTTCGTCCACGCACGCGAGGTGACGCGAACTTCACCGCACTGTCCAGCGACTCACGCCTGTCGCGACAGTTGTGCCATCGTGATCACGTGCTCGCGCGAGCTCACTATTCAGCCATGGGAAACCGGCGCCTTCAGCCGCCGCTTCCGGACCTCGCACGCCTCGATGGGCTCGTCGCAGATCGAATCGTTTCAGCGTTGCGCGCGACCAGCGAGAGGCTGGCGAAACTCGGTGTTCGACATTGGCTGGTCGGCGGCCTTGCGCTCGTCGCTCACGGTCATCCTTCAACCGTTCCGAATGTCGCTTTTCTCGTCGGCGCCGAAGCGTTCGAACACCACACTGGCGGGATCCTTGCGATGAAGCCTGGGGTCCCGATTCAAGTGAACGGTGTCGTCGTCGATCATCTCTCGGCGACGGCGGCCGAGAGCTTTCTGACGAAAGACCTTCCAGCTCCGGGCACGACGCTGACCATCGCTCCGATCGAGATCCTCACTTACCTGAAGCTCAAGTCACCGCGGTCGAAGGACCGGACGGACTTGATCGAATTGATCAAGGCGGGAGCAGACGTCAGCCGCTGTCGCCGCTGGCTCGAAGCCAACGCGCCGCAGTTCGTCACCGCGCTCGACGACGCCGAGAAGACCGCGCACGCAGAAGAGTAGCGATCCACGAGCAGCGGCGGCGGCACTGGCCAAAGTGTCTCAGTTCACGAACGGGCTGCGAGACGCAATGCTCTCGTGCTTCGTACGGCGAGTGCATTTCGTGCTCCCTCACGCCGCGCCGAGGGACTTCTTCGCCGCCGCGACGACGTTCGCCACCGTCAGGCCGTACTTCTCGAACAAGATCTTGTCGGGAGCCGACGCTCCGAACGAGTCGACGCCCACCGCTACGCCGCGCTCGCCGATCCACTTGTCCCAGCCGAACGTCACGCCCGCCTCGACCGACACACGCGCCCTCACGCCCGGAGGGAGCACCGTGTCTCGATACGCCGCGTCCTGCTTCGCGAAGTGTTCCATGCACGGCATCGACACCACGCGCGTCGCGATGCCGTCTTTCTCGAGCTGTTCCTTCGCCCCCATCGCGAGCTGCACTTCAGAACCCGTCGCGATGATCACCACCGCCGGAGGACCACCCGCAGCTTCAGCGAGCACGTACGCGCCCTTGTGCAGCCCCTTCGCCGCCGCGCACTTTCCTTCGCTGCGATCGAACACCGGCAACTTCTGACGGGAGAGCACCAGGCCCGTCGGACCCTTCTTGCGCTCCAGCGCGAAGATCCACGCCTCCGCCGCTTCCGCCGCATCCGCCGGACGAACGGTCGCGAGCCCCGGAATCGTGCGCACCGCCATCAAGTGCTCCACCGGCTGATGCGTGGGCCCGTCTTCTCCCAGGCCAATCGAGTCGTGCGTCCACACGTGCACCACCGGCAGGTGATTCATCGCAGCGAGACGAACGCTCGGCCGCATGTAGTCGACGAAGCAGAAGAACGTCGCGGTGAAGGGCCGAACTCCGCCGTGGTACGCCATGCCGTTTGCCACCGCCGCCATCGCGTGTTCACGCACGCCGAAGTGGATGTTGCGACCCTTGCCGCTCTGACCGTCGAACGAGCCAGCGTCCTTCAAGACCGTCTTCGTCGAGCCACCGAGATCCGCGTCGCCACCGATCACCTCGGGCACCACCTTCGCGAGCGCGTTCAACGCCGAACCAGCCGCCGTGCGCGTCTCCACCGGAGTGCCCGCCGGGAACGCCGGAAGCGCCGCCGCGATACCCGCCGGCAAATCGCCCTTCATCACGCGCTCGAACTCCGTCGCCAACGCGGGGTGCGCCGCGCGGTACGCCTCGAAGCGAGAGTTCCAATCAGCGCGCGCGGCATCACCGCGCTTGCCCTGCTCCGCGAAGTGCGAGCGCGCCGCGTCGGGCACGAAGTACTTCTCTTCATGCGTCCACCCGAGCGCCTTCTTGGTGAGCGCGATCTCATCGTTGCCGAGCGGAGAGCCGTGCGACGACGACTTCCCGCTCTTGTTCGGGGAGCCGTAGCCGATCGTCGTCTTCACCACGATCATCGTCGGCTTGCCGGTCTCAGCCTTCGCGGCCTTCAGCGCAGCGTCGATCGCGCCCAGGTCCGAGTTGCCGTCCGCGACGTGCAGCACCTGCCAGCCCCACGACTCGTACCGCTTCGCGACATCCTCGGTGAACGACAACTTCGCCGGGCCATCGAGCGTCACGTCGTTCGAGTCGTACAGACAGATCAGCTTGCCGAGCTTCAGGTGTCCCGCCAGCGACGCGGCTTCCATCGCCACGCCTTCCATGACGTCACCATCGCCGACCAGACAATACGTGTAGTGATCGACCACCGTGTGGCCCGGCTGATTGAAGCGCGCCGCCAACGCACGCTCGGCGATCGCCATGCCCACCGCGTTCGCGTGGCCCTGACCGAGCGGGCCCGTGGTCGCCTCGACTCCTGGAGTCAGCGCGTATTCTGGATGACCGGGCGTCTTGCTGCCCCACTGGCGGAAGTTGAGCACCTCGTCCTTCGACAGCGCGTAGCCGGTGACGTGCAGGAGCCCGTACAGCAACATCGAGCCGTGGCCCGCGGAGAGCACGAAGCGATCGCGATCAGCCCACTGCGGGTTCGAAGGGCAGTGCTTCAAGTGCCGCTGCCACAACACGTGCGCCATTGGAGCCGCACCCAACGGCAATCCCGGATGTCCCGAGTCGGCCTTCTGAATGACGTCGATGGCGAGGGTGCGCAGCGTGTTGATGCAGAGCAGGTCGAGGTCGGCGCCGGACATGGCGCGCCGTGTACTCGATCTCCTACTGCCCGTCGCTGGCGAGGTAGCTCAAGATCACTTCGTCGAGCGACTTCTCGCTGATCAGGTCTTCGCCGAACAACGTCTCGACGCCGACGTGATTTTCCTTCGGAGCTTCTTTCAGTTCACGCGCCGCCAGAACTTCAGGCGGCAACGGCGCGGGGCCGGGAGCAGGCGCCACGTTCTTGAGCTGCAGAGGAATCGGCGCAGGAGGCTTGGCTCCCATCGCGGCACCCACCGCGGCCGCGGCCGCCTTGTCCGTCGCGAGCTCACCGGGCTGGTACGCCGTCGCGTCTTTGTTGCCGACGTTGTCGTACGAGCCGTTGATCAAATTCCGCAGCATCTGCTTGTGCTGCTCTTCCATCAGCTCGCGCACCAGCTCCGCGAGGTTCGGGCTCTTCACGATGTCCGTGTACGAGGCCTTCTTCGTCGCGAGGATGTTCCCGCCCACGAAGAGGTGCGTGATGATGTGGGGATTGGAGGCGCCCGAGTCCTCCGTCTGCACGTGGTAGACCTTCCCCTTGTGCTTGATGTTGTGGTTGAAGCCCGTGACGGCTTTTTCGAACGTCTTGCCAGCCATTGATTAGGCGACGGTACCAGACGCCCCTTCACTCCAGAAGCTTTCGGCGTCAGCGGGTGAGTTGAGGCTCATCAAGCGGTGAGGCTCCGCTGACTCCACGACGTCGAAGCGCACACCGCTGATCAGCTCGCGCATCGACGGGTGTCCCTCGAGTCGCGCTTCCCAGTCGTGACACAGCTCGCGCCGGAAACAGCCGAGCAACGGCTCGAGTTCGCCATCGCGCGAGAAGCACACCGCGTCGATCCCCTGGTGCCGATGTGCGAGCAACACGTCGATCATCTCCCGAGTCACCAGCGGCATGTCGCACGCCACCACGACGACCCACTCGGTGGTGGCCATCGCCAGCGCGGTCACCACGCCTCCCGGCGCGCCGCGCTCGGCCATGACATCAGCGACCAACGGGACATCGAGGCGCTCGTAGGCCTCTGGATCATTGGTGGAAACGAAGCGCGGCCCCTCGCTCAGCTCGAGCAGGTGCTCCACGACCGTCTCCCCGGTAGGCAACCGCAGCAAACCCTTGGGGATCCCGCCCAGGCGGCGTGCCCGGCCACCGGCCAAAACGACCAACGTCCACCCCTTGACTGGAAACCCGCGTTTTCCGTACATCGCTGCACAGTCTCCCACCGTTGGCGGCTTTTGGAAGGAACCGGCAGAAACCATGACCATTTCCGATCCTCAGATGAAGGCGGTCCCCTACCCGGTTGCACCGCCTGTCGCGCAACCCGCGACTTCGCTGCCGAAAATCCGCCGCGAGCTGAGGACCCGAGTGGCCGTCGCCATGGCTCCGCCGGTGTTGAGCCCGACGCCGCCGGCCATTCCGAAGTCGCTGATTCCTGTCGACGTGTTGCGCGACCTGCAGCGTGAGGCACAGCGTGATGCCCTCGACGACTCGTTCGATCAAGAGCCGCGCACTTCGCAGATCCCCGTCAGCGGAGAAGAAGTCTCCGTTCTTGGCCACGTCACCGCCGACCTCGAGGTCGCCTACTTCGCGCTCACCCAGGTACCGCTCTTCAAGGGCCTCCCGGAATCGTCGTTGGAAGCGCTCGCGTCGGGCTCGATTCAGCTCGAGGTTCCAGACGGAGAGTTCCTCTTCAAGGAAGGCGACGAGGCCACCAGCTTCTTCGTGGTGGTCGACGGCGCGCTCGAATTGCTGCGCCACAAGGACAACCGCGAAGTCGCGCTCCGCCACGCGCAGAAGGGCGAAGCGTTCGGT
>JAEUJS010000098.1 GCA_016792935.1 Archangium sp.
CCGAACTCGCGAGCACACGATCGCGTGGCGCGAAGTACACCTGCGCAGGAATCAGCGCAGGTCTCGCACGCAAAAGTCGACCACTCAGACACCTGCATCGACCGCTCGGTTCCGCTCGGTACGCCCGGCCAAAAAGGGGGAAGACGCTCGGGTCTCGCGGGTTAGGCTTCGCGAGGGAGCACGACCCATGGCGGCAGGCGAAGAACGTCGCAAACAAGCGGTCCATGCGCGGATCTCGCGCGTGCGACGTCACCTGAATCTCGAAGTCATGCTGCGCGCGGGAGTCGGTCCGCTCTGGGCGGCCGTCACCTTCCTCGTCGTGTGGCGCATGTTCGTGCAGAAGTGGCTGCTCGTCGTCTCGCCGCTCGCGCTCATCCTCGCTGGCGTCGTGACGTGGCTGCTCTCGCGCAATCGCTCGGTCTCGCAAGAACGCGCCGCGGTGATCGCCGATCGCCAGTCGGGCTCCGGTGGTCTGTTGCTCACGCGCCTCGAAGTTCCCGTCGGCGAGTGGGAGCTCGGCCTCAATCAGCAGATTCGCGAATTCCCGCTGCCCGACATCGACGTGCGTCGTCCCGTCTCGCTCGTCGGCCTCGCGCTGGTGTTCCTCGCCATCGGCTTGCTGATTCCGCAGCCGAGCTTCATCAAGCCTCCGACCAACGCCGCCGCTTCGACCAAGGTCGAGGAGCTCGTCGAGAAGATGCAGGCCGTCAGCAAGGAAGAGCCCGCTGATCAGGCCGCGATGGATGAGCTGCAGCGCCTGCAGGAAGAGGTCGCCGACAACAGCTTCGATTCGACTGACTGGGAAGCCGCCGACGCGCTCGACAAGCAGCTCGACAAGCAGGCCGCCGAGGCATCACGCGAACTCGAGCGCGCCGAGAACGCCGCGAAGAACCTCGAGCAGGCGATGGCCGAAGCGCAGAAGGGCGAGTCGTCGCAGCGCGAGAAAGACGAGCTCGAGAAGGCGCTGATGGATTTGTCCGATGGCCAGGCGGGCGACGGTGATCAGGCGATGCAGCAGGCGCTCGGTCAGAACGGCTCGGGCCAGAACGGCGAGCAGGGGCAGAACGGCGAACAGGGCCAGGGTCAGAACGGCGAGCAGGGTCAGAACGGTCAGAACGGCGAAAACGGCCAACAGGGCCAGAACGGTCAGCAGGGCCAGAACGGTCAGCAGGGCCAGAACGGTCAGCAGGGCCAGAACGGGCAACAAGGACAGAACGGCCAGAACGGGCAGCAGGGCCAGAACGGGCAAAACGGCGAGAACGGACAGCAGGGCCAGAACGGTCAGAACGGCCAGCAGAATGGCAAGAACGGCCAACAGAATGGCAAGTCCGGGAACGGCCCGAGCAAGTCCCAGCTCAGCGCTCTCAAGAAGGCGCTGCAGCAGCGACAGGATCAACTGAGCAAACAGTTCAACAACGGTGGCCAGCAGCAGCAGGCGAAGCGCGGCAATCAGGGAAATCAGGGAAACAACGGTCAGGGCGGCAAGGGTCAGAAGGGCAGCGGCAAAGGTGAAGGCAAGGGCGAGGGACAAGGCGAAGGTGAGGGCGAGGGCCAGGGTGAAGGTGAGGGCCAGGGCCAGGGCGCGAACGGCGATGGCGAAGGACACGCCTCGCGCAACATCGACGGAGCGGCCACTCGCGGTGGCGGCAGCGCTGAGCTCGTCTACGGCGGCGAGGCCGAGATGGATCCCGAGCGGCTGAAGTACGAGGCGCTCCCGCAGGGAAATGGCGGCGAAGGCGACGAGCTGTTCGGTCTGCGCTCCGCCAACCCGAAGAAGACGCCCAGTGATTTCGTCAGCCCCGGCAAGGGCACCACCGCCACCGGTGATCAGGCGGCGGGGTACGACGAAGGCGCGATGCGGCCGCGCAACCGCTCGCTCGTGCAGCGCTACTTCGATTCAAAATAATCAGGTCAGTCTTCGCAGTTCCGAGGGGAGAACAACGTGTCCGAACAACTGCTCACGCCGCTCGAAGTGCAGGCCGCGGGAGAGGCCATCGCCAAGCTCAAGAAGGGCCTCAATCAGGTGCTGCTCGATCAGACCGCCGTGGTCGATCGGGTCTCGACGGCGATCCTCGCGCGCGGTCACGTGTTGCTCGAAGGTCTGCCCGGCCTCGGCAAGACCGAACTCTGCAAGGGCCTCGCGCGGCTGCTCGGTCTGCCCTTCAAGCGCATTCAGTTCACGCCCGACCTGCTGCCCGGCGACATCACCGGTACGTATGTCATCGACGGAGATACGAAGCAGTTCACGTTCCGTCCCGGTCCGCTGTTTGCGTCGGTGGTGCTGGCGGATGAAATCAACCGCAGCTCTCCAAAAACACAATCTGCGCTGCTCGAGGCGATGCAGGAGCGCAGCGTCACCGTGCTCGGCACCACGCACTCGCTGCCCAACCCGTTCTTCGTCCTCGCGACGCAGAACCCCATCGAGCTCGAGGGCACGTATCCGCTGCCTGAAGCGCAGCTCGATCGCTTCATGTTCCGCGTGCTCGTGCCGCCCGTCGGAGCGAAGACCATGGCGAGCATTCTCACCACCCGTCATCGCGGCGCGCCTCCGCAGCTCGACGCGGCGACCGACGCGGCTGGGTTGCAGACGCTCTTCGGGCTCGTCGATCGCGTGCACCTGCCGCTTCCCGTCGCGGAGTTCATCGGACGGCTGGTGGAAGGCACGCATCCCGCGAGTGGTGGCGCGCCTGATCACGTGAAGCGCTTCGTGCGTTACGGCGCCTCTCCACGCGCCGCGCTCGCGCTCGCGGCGTCTTCGCGTGCGTGGGCGTTGAGCAAGGGCAAACCCAACGTCGGCTTCGACGAGGTGAAGGAGATGGCCGCCGCCGTGCTCAACCACCGCCTGGTGCTCAGCTACGAGGCCGGCCTCGAGCGCGTGTCGGCGGAAATGGTGGCTGATCAGATCCTCACCTCGGTGCCGGAGGTGGCGCGTGGTTGAAGCGCTGGTCGTCGCTGCACTGCTGAGCGTCACTCAGGCCGACGAAGACGATCTCCCCGTTCCCGTCGGCAGCGCCGAAGAAGACGACACCACGCCGTCGGGGCTCGTCTCGTTGAGCGAGTACCAGATCGCGCAGGTCAACCGCCTCGACGTCGCCAGCGGCCGCACGCGCGTGAGCGTCGAGTCGAACGCGCCGTCACCGCGCTCGGGCAGCTTTCCCGTGCGCTTCTTCGTCGACAACACCAAGGGGCCGCAGCAGACGATCACCATCTCGGTGCGATCCACCGTCGCCGGCTCGATGCACAACGTGCAGCGCTCGGTCGAAGTGAACGCCGGAGAGCGCCGCGTGGTGAACGTGCCGGTGCCCGCGGAGATGCGGTACGGCACCGTGACCGCGACCGGCCCCGGCATCAGCGAGTCGAGCAACGCGTCGATGTATTTCCAGAGCACGTACGACCCGCAGCGCGTGGTGCTCTCGCTCTCTCGCCCCGAGCAGTTCGAGAAGTTCGCCGGCAAGTCGCCGCGCTACTCGGGAGCGAACGTGCTGGTGCACCCCGTGCCTCCTGACGAAGCGCCGGGCGAGCTCGCCTCGTACCTCGGCTACGACGCGGTGGTCGTTCCCGACGGAGCGATCATCGACAGCCTCGACGAAGCGCAACGCAACGCGCTCGAGCAGTTCGCCGCGACGGGCGGTCATCTCGTCATCGGCGGCACGCTCCGCAGCCAGGCCGCGTTTCCGCTCGCGAACCCCGCGAAGCCGGGAATGAATCGCTACGGCTTCGGCTCGCTCATCCTCACCACTGGAGCGCCCGGCACCGCGGTCGACGTCTTCCGCTCGCAGCTCGCGGTGAGCCCGCACGGGCAGTTGCCGGAATACGAGCGTCGGTACGGCGGCGCGGTGAAGGACCTCTTGTTGCCGCAGGCCACTGCGCCGCTCGGCCGCTTCCTCTTGATCATCGCGCTCTTCACCCTCGCCATCGGTCCGGGGAGTGTGTGGGTCGCGCGTCGTCGCGGTCCGGCGGCGTTGCTCATCACCATTCCCGGCACGGCGATCATCACCTGCGCGCTGATCATCTCGTACTCGCTCGTCGCCGACGGCTTCACCGTGCACGCCTCGACGTACGGCTTCACGCTCCTCGACTCGAAGGGGCACCGCACCATCACGCAGGGCGTCACCGCGTATTACGCCAACCTCGCGCCGTCGAAGGCGCAGCTGCCTCCGGGTGGAGTGCTCGTCGCTCCGCACGAAGATCGCCGCGAGAAGTACATCGCCGACATGACGTGGAAGGACGGGCTCACCTTGAGCGGTGACTTCGTGCCGTCACGCACGTACCGCGAGTGGGGCTTCACCTCGGTCGAGCCGAGCCGCGCGCGCATCGTGGTGAAGCAGAAGGACAGCTCGGTGGTGGTGCAGAACGCGCTCGGCGTGCGCATCGAGAAGGTGGTGGTGAACGTCGACGGTCGCTTCTATTCGGGCGGCCCGGTGCGCGAGGGCGGAGAGGCCACCCTCGAGCCCGGTAATCGTCTCGAGTACGGCGGAAATCCCGGCGCGTCACGCTTCAGCAGCGACGTCACGCAGGCGGTCATTCACCGCGCCATCGAACACGGACAATTCCTCGCGAAGCTGGAAGGCGACGGCTTCGTTCCGACGGCCGGCATCGGGCGTCAGCTGAACTCGAGTGAGCACTGGGTGCGGGGAGAATACGAATGAGCGCGCTGCTCGAGGTGAAGGGCCTGTCGCGGTA
>JAEUJS010000155.1 GCA_016792935.1 Archangium sp.
CGTTGAAGAGGGCATCGTCCCTGGCGGCGGCGTGGCGTACATCCGCTCGCTCAAGGCGCTCGAGGGTCTCACGGTGTCGGCCGAGGAGAAGTTCGGCATCGACATCATCCGCCGCTCGCTCGAGGAGCCGCTGCGCCAGATCTCGGCGAACGGTGGCCTCGAGGGCTCGGTGATCGTCAACAAGGTCAAGGAAGGCACGGGCGCGTTCGGCTTCAACGCCGGCACGGGCACCTTCGAGGACCTGTTGGCCGCTGGCGTGATCGACCCGGCGAAGGTCAGCCGCTGCGCGCTGCAGAACGCGGCGTCGGTCAGCTCGCTGATGCTCACCACCGAGGCGATGATCGCGGACAAGCCGAAGGATGAGTCGGCTCCTGCGATGCCGGCCGGCGGTGGCATGGGCGGCATGGGCGGCATGGGGATGTAAGAGTCGGAAGAAATCCGACTCACGACGCGGCCTCCGGTCTGTTCGACCGGGGGCCGTTGTCTTTGCGGGGGGCGCCGTTAAGGAGGGCTCGTGAAAGAAGTCACGATGTATACGACAGTCACCTGCACGTTTTGCCACGCGGCGGAACGCATGCTCGGCATGCTCGGCGTTCCGGTGAAGAAGATCGACGTCACCGATGATCAACCGATGCGCGAAAAGCTCGTCGAACTCACCGGGCAACGCACCGTGCCGCAGATCTTCGTCGGAGAAGAATCGATCGGCGGCTATTCCGATCTCAAAGCGCTGCACGCGCGCGGTGAGTTCCTACCGAAGCTCGACGTGCCCGAATGACGCAAGCCGAAGCGACCACCCTCGTCGATCTCATTCTCGAGGCACATCAGCGCACGACGGCGAGCTGGGGCCAGCGCGTGCTCGAGTATGGGCGCGCTGAGCGCAGTGGCGATTTCCAAAAGCTCTCGATCGCGTTGGGCGAGCTCTATGTCGAGCCCGCGCCGACTCCCGCTCAGAAGCTGATGATCGCGCGGCTCGAGGATCGCGTGATCCCACAGCTCGCGGCGGCGCTCGGTGAGCCACCCGAGAAGCTGCGCGCGCGACTGCACGGCGGCCGTGAGATCTTCTCGGGCGACGCGCCGTGGGTTGCCCAGGAGCTCGAAGGGCCCGAAGCCGTGTCGAGGCACGACGTGGCCGGCCCCGAGGGCTGGGTGCACCACCACAGCTTTCGCGTGTTCGGAGAGGCGCTGGTGATCGGCGGCAGGCCCGACGACGTCGGATCATCGCTCACCATCAAGGTGCCCAACGGAGACTGGCACGTCTTCAGAGCGCTCGAGCGACGCGGGATCCTGGGGTTCTTCCGCAGGCCAGAGTCGAGGCTGGTCGTGGTGCACGACTCGGCTCTCGCGCGCGCGGTGGACTACCTCGCAGCGACGCGTGAGCTCAGCACCACCGAAGACCGCGTGCTGTCGATCGTCGACGCCGCGGCCCGCCGCGACTCGCGAATCCGCTCGCGCATCGACCTGTTTCAGAGCAGCGGCCGCAGCTACACCTTCACCAGCGACGAGCTGGAGCAACACTGGCGCGGTGCGCGCGATGACGACGACCAGCTGGTTCTCTGCGCCTGCTGAAGCTCAGAGCCGCACATCGAGCACTGCGCCGCACCGCTGCGCGAGCGCTTCGAGCATCGGGCGGATCACTTCGCGCTCTTCCCAGCGCAGCGACTCGTTGGGCATGTAGAACGTGCCCCACTCTCCGATCGTGCCGCGCATCGACCAGCCGAGCGCCGGAGCGTCACCACCACCACCCGCATCGCCCGCGAGCACCACGGTCTTCACGTTCCACCGCAGCTCGCGCAGCACGGCTTCAGTGCGCTCGAGCCGGCCGAGCGTCGTGGTGAGCATGCCGCTGACGACCTTGGCTTCGATCTCGGTGCCCAGCGCGATGGCACGCGACTGCAGCGCGTCGAGCGCAGTCACCGCTTCACCCAACGCAGACCCCGCCACCGTCGCTTCCAACTTCACCGCCGAAACGCTGACCGTGAGGAAGAGGCCAACCGTCGCGTTCTCGCCGACGGTCTTGAAATGGGTGCGGAGTTCCGGCGGCGTGAGCGTCGACAAATAGTGCCGCTGTGCGTCAGACCCGAGCCGCTTGAAGTGGGCGGTGTAGGCCTTGGGATTGACCCCTGCCAGGGCCGGTGTCAGCAACTCGCGCACACCCTCCAATCGCCCATTTCCAGATGAATTTCAATGACTTGCAGCGTCCGCGAAATGTCACGATCAGGGAGGTGGCGGCGATCGATCACCGTGGTACTCAGAGGGTGAGTGCCGGCCCGTTCGCCGCCCTCCCGACACAAGATCCGAGGCAGCGAAAGCTCCCGGGGACGTGCTTCGTGAGAGGAAAGCTGAACAGGCCGGCACTCGGTTTTTCTACTCTCCGGCTCCGATGATTCGCGTTCTGGCTCTCGCGGTGCTGCTCAGCGGTTGCGCGTCGGGCATCACGAAGACGATTCGCCCACCGGAACAGGAGATCAAGGTCAGCGCGATCGTGATCACCCCGGTGCGCATCACGGGTGACGAGGCGCCGGGCTGGAGGCGCTTCGAGCTCGGCCAACGCCAGGTCGACGCGGCGCTGCGCGACGTCGGAGATCGCTTCGCCATCTTCGGACCGGCGGAAGCACAGATCACGCGTTGGGAAGAGCCGGGC
>JAEUJS010000156.1 GCA_016792935.1 Archangium sp.
GCACCTGGGACACGCACTGGGGCGGGCAGGGCGGCCGCGTCGCGTGCATCTCGCCCGATCGCTTCTTCAGCTTCGGCTCGAGCTACTACAACAACGAGACCATCACGCTGTTCGACCTCAGCACCGGCTCGGGCACCACGCCGGTCGCCGAGGGAATTCGCGTCGACGCGGCCTATGTGGCGAGCGCGAACGACGCGTGGTTCGTCGGCGACAACGGCGCACTGCTGCACTGGACCGGTTCGATGCTCGTCACCAACAAGCCGCAGCGCCGCCAGCGCGTGTGGGCGTTCTCGGCGAACGACGTGTGGGTGCTGCGCGGTGACGACTCGATGCAGCGCTTCGACGGCACGACGTGGCGAGAAGAGTCGCTCCCCGGCAGCTCGGTCATCGTCGACGTCTACGCCGGGTCGCGCGACGACGTGTGGCTCCTGCGGCTGAGCGGCGTGTGGCACCTCACCAACAACAGCTGGAACCAGGTGAGCGGCTTCCCCGCGGGCACGTACTACGCGCGTGGCAGTGCCACCAACGACGTGTGGTTCAGCGGGAGCACGGGCGTGGTCATGCACTGGAACGGCACGTCACTGGTGAGCCGCTTCCTCCCTTCGAGCTCGGCGATCACCGGCCCCATGCACGTCACCGCGACGCAGCGCTGGGTCCCCACGCACACGCAGAACGGCATCAGCTCGACGTACCAGTGGACCACGCAGTGGGTCGATCGCGGCGCGCTCGGCTGGCGCTTCGGTGGCTCGGGCGACGAGGTGTACTTCAACGGCGTCGGCTCGCTCTCACGCTGGCTGTCGGGGCAGAGCACGCTGGTGAGCGATGGCATCCAGACCGATCTCATCTCCGCGAGCAGCGCGTCGCTCTACGTCGCTCGCGCCACCTACACGCCCGGTGGTCAGCGCAACGCCCTCGTGCGTGTCGCGCTCGGCACCACGCAAGTGAACGCGCTCGAGACGGGAATCTCAGAGCCCCTCAGCTCGCTGTCCGTCACGCCGGATGGGCACGTGTGGCTCACCACCATCGGTGGCGGTTTGCTCCACCAGAAGCCGTGACTCACGCCGGCTGAAGGAAGCGCGCCTGCGCGAGGTGATCGATGAGCTCGAGCTTGTCCGAGCCGAGCGCATCGAGTGCGTCACGCAGCGCAACCGGCCGAGCGAAGGCCTGCAGCACTTCGAGAATCGCCTTCGCTTCCTTCCCCTGATGCAGCGAGGGGTGCGCGAACTTCCGCGGGCTCACGCTCGGAGCGCACACCAGGCCGGTCCCGTCGAGAGAGCGCACCGCGGTCAGGGGCTCGTCGTGCAGCGAAGCGGGCACCGCGTGGGTGCCGAACCACTGCCCGAGCGTCAGTGTGCGCGTCTGCGGGGCGGCGTTCTTGAAGCGAGCGCGCGGAGAGAGCTTCACCAGCCCCCGCTTCTGCGCGTGCGACAACACCTGGTGATCGAGCTCGGCGAACGTGTCTTCGACCTCGGCCTCGAAGCCCTCATCGGCGTAACGCACCATCGGCACGGTGCGCATCGAGGCGTCGATTTCCTCGAAGTAGTGCAGGAACTGATCGAACGTCGTCGCCTCGCTGATCATGTGGAAGCGGCCGGGGTGTTCGGTGACGAGCGCTCCGGGCTGCGACTCGAGGCGCTGGTAGCCAATGGTGCAGTTCATCGAGAGCAGCTTGTCGATCAGCTTTCGCTCTTCTTCGAGCGTCCTGGTGGTCGCGAAGGGCAGCGACGCAATACCGGAGATCTCGAGCTCGAGGTTTCGATGCGAGCGCGCGTGGGCGATCACCGTCATCAACTCCGCGTCGGTGGGACACGGCTTGAGCAGCCCCAGCTTCATCAACTTCACGCGCTGCGACTCGGAGAAACAGCCGATGTCGAGCACCATGAACACGCGCTGAAACCGCGCGCTCAACGCGTCGATCAGCTCGGGCGGAGGCACGCCCCACAGGAAATACGTCGTCGAATGGCGCGAGAGATCGACTCCACCCCAGCACTCGTCGAGGAACTCCGCGCTGCTGCCCTGGAAGTCGTAACGCAGCTGCCACGTGTGGCCCGCGATCTCGCGGTGATCCCGCGCCACGCTCTGAGGCGGCCGCAAGAACGGCTTGGCGCGCCCGAAGGTGGCCTTCTGCATGCCGCGCGTGCCGCCGCAGTACAGACAGTTTTCCCCGCAGCCCTTCCCCGGAGCGACCCAGCCCGAATACGAGCTGCGATCGAGCTCGCTCAAGAACAGCTGATCGAAGTGCGAGTAGTAGATGTCTTCGCTTGCCGTGCTCTGGATGTATTCGAGCGGCGCCTTCAGGTTCGCCGGCTTCGCCACGTTGATCGGTGGGTCGTCTCCGCGGCAGAGCGAGAGGAAGGGCACCTCACCGTCGCCGAGCACGACGTGATCGATCTCCTTGAACGCCAGCAGTTCCTTCCAGAAATATGAAGCGGTGTTGCCGCCCACCGCGATCTCGATGGTGCGATCGAGCTTGCGGATGATGCGCGCGAGCTGCAGCGCGCGCGCGACGTGGTGAAACCACTTGAGCGAGATGCCGATGATTTGCGGGCGAACGCGCCCGATGAGCTCCGAGAGCGAACGCGTCATCTCGGCAGCCGTCTCGTCGGTGTCGCTCAGACGAACGTACGCCTCGATGTCGTGCCGTCGCAGGTAGCTGGCGATGTAGAGGATGCCGCACGTCGCTTCGCCGGTTCCGGCTCCGATCAGCAGCACTGGCGAATCAGGGCGACGCATGGCGGGGCACGAAGAGCGCCCCGCCGTCATACGCGCGCTACCGCGAAGAGGCTACGGCGTCACGCATTCCTTCTGCGTCCACCAGTTGAGGACGATGAAGCGCTGGGTGGCGAGCACCTGCGGGTAGACCATCAGCCCGTAGCAGTACACCGCGTCATTGAACGCCGGCGCCGGGATCGCGCCCACCGAGCCCTCGTAGACGGCGCCGGTCTGGGTGCTCACCTCGTAGGTGTGGCCGTAGCTGAAGCCGATCGAGCCGCCCACCGTCGCCCCACCGGCCTTCGCTTCGAACTCGAAGGTGGTGCTGAAGCGCATCTGCGCGCCGCGGGCGCTGCCGCTCTCGATGGACAGCCCGAGCTTGTTCGACCCCGACTCATCGACGCGCTGCGGCCCATTCCACAGGCGCTGGTAGCCCGGCGTGTTGCGTTCGGCCTCCGCGAGGATCGTGTTGCGATCGTCGAGCGTCGGGTACGACCACACCTGACCGGGCACGTGCTGCAGGATGCGCGTGTCGATGTCGAGCCCGGCGCCGTTGTGCGAGTTGTAGTACGCGATCGACGTGCCGAGGGTCTGCGGCTGGCGCGGCAAGTTCACCGTCACCACCTTGCCGACCTCCGACGCGCGCGGCGAAGAGACGATCGTGTAGTAGTAGACGTCGAAGGGCACGGTCGTGAAGACGACTTTGTCGGTCCCCGGCGCGGTCGTGTAGCTGAAGAAGCTCTGCACCGAGCGCGTCTCCGTCGCGTAGAAGTCGAACGCGGCTTCGAACGTGCGCTTGGCCGAGATGCCCGCCTGGAAGAGATCGCTCTCGTACTCGAACCCCACCGAGAACCCGACCGAGAGCCCCAGCGAGTCCGAGGTCACCACCGTGTTTCCCACGGTGCGACCGAAGGTCGCGGTGGTCGAGGCGATGTCCTGCCCGACGCCTTCCTGCCACGGAGGCGACGCCATGACCGTCACCAGTTGCGGGTCGGTGAAGAGCAATTCGTAGTCACCGTCGTAGCGCACCAGGGCCGAGTCGCCGTCGGCGTTCGGAGTCGCCAGCACGGGCGAGTCGTAGGCGACGCCGGTGCCGGCGATCTCGGTCTTGCGCACCCAGTTGTCGAGCGCGTCGAGCCCCCAGATCTGCAGCGCGGTGTTGGTGGTGACGAGGAGATCGTCGCGCCGGTCTCCGTCGATGTTGGCGCTCACCGCGCGCGTCCAACCGGGGACCCCGGCGTACTTCACCGTTCCAGAATTGGCGTCGCGGTACGAGATGACCTGACCCCAGCCGAACATCTCGCGCGTGCCGTCGCCGTCGAAGTCAGCGACGACCAGCGTGCGCGGCGTCGTGGTGCCCGTGGCGTTCGTGTAGTGAATGAAGCTGCGGAACACGAAGTGCTTGTCGGTGGGCCGCGGCACGATCGGGCGGTACTGCATGGCGAAGAGGAACCACGCGTTGTCGCCAGGAATGATCCTCCGGCCGTGGAACACGATGTCGGGCATGCGGTCGCCGTCGATGTCGCCGATGGCGATGCGCGTCTCGCCGAAGTGCGTGTCGGTGCCGTTGTAGTCGACGAACTGCAACTCGCCGTCTTCCAGCGGATTGGTCAGCGAGCCGTCGAAGATCTCGTAGTACCCGCGGAAGTTGCCCGTCCGGGTCTCGGTGTGGGTGACGATCAGCTCGTCCTGCGGGTCCTGGTCGATGTTTCCGATGGCGACGTTGACGTCGTTGAATTCGGTGAACGAGCGCGTCCGCACCGTGAACTGCCCATCACCATCACCCTCGAGGATGTAGAGGTTGCCGAAGCCGATCGCGATCTCCGCCTTGCCGTCGCCGTCGAGGTCCCCGGCGGCGATGCTGGGCTGGGTGAGGGCGTCGAGGCTGTCAGAGCGCGTGTTGAGCGCGATGACGCCGTTGATCGGAGTCGAGTTGTCGTTGGGGTCGAGCACGATGTACTTCAAGGTGCCGCTGCCCGGCGCGAAGTAGACGATGAACAGCTCGTCGAGCCCGTCGTCGTCGAGATCGACCGCGATGCCGTTCTTGAACTGCGCCTGGATCCACGTCTGGTCGGGTTCACGCGCCAGCGGGAGCGCGGCGTAGTTGGCCACCTTGTCGTCGAGGAAGAGCTCGGGCTGGCCGGCGAGCACGGGTCCGCCGGCGACGTAGATCTCCTTGCGGGGGAAGAACGACGCGTAGTGCGTGCGCAGCGGGTGCCAGCGTGCGGGCAGCACGCCGCCGTCGGCCGAGACGCACTCACCCACGTTGGTGCTGAAGCCGAGGCCGCGCAACATCTCGCGGTGCTCCTGGCTGTTGGTGGGGATGCCGGCGTCGAACCCCGCGTCGACGCCAGCATCGAAGCCGGCATCGAAGCCTGCGTCGTCGAGGCCTGCGTCGAAGCCGGCGTCTTCTTCGCCAGCATCTTCCTGCCCGGCATCAGGTGGCTGGGGCTGGCCGCAGCCGAGACCGAGAGCGAGCACTGCGAAGGCCGTTGCGAGTTGCCGAAGCATGAGACGTCCTTTCGTGAGCAAAGACAGGGTGAGCACTGCATCGCGCATGCCTCCGCTGAACTTCGTCGGGTGGAAGCGCACGAAGTGCACGCCGCTCGCACGCGCGGTCGCGATGCACGTCACCGCGAGGTCACGTGCACGACCTGCGGCGCAAAGATCGACGGCGGGCGGCGCCCGGGCGCGACGGGTGCGCGACGCCCCGGGCGAGGAAGCAAGTAGCGACTCGAATCGCGATCGGAGAAGGTGCGCCCGAAATGAGCGCACGCGTCGACAAGCAGTGGAAGGACAAGGGACTGACCGGCTATTCCACCGAGGCGATCCTCGGCACGCTGAGCCACTACGGCGTCGCGATGGACGAGGCGGGCTTCAAGAGCACCGCGGGCGAGAAGTTCCCGCTCGAGCTCGCCATCGACTGGAAGCCGAAGTGGAAGGGCACGGGCCAGTTCGCGACCTTCCCCTACGCGGCCGCCAACGAGCTCTTCTCGCGCCTCGTCCCCGAGAAGCCCACGCCGATGAAGGGCGCCACGCAGGTGATCGAGCTCATCGCGCACGCGCTCAAGCTCATCGGCGCCCAGCCCGACGCCGATCTCACCGGAGCGTTCGGGCGTTGGGACGCCATGGTCGCGCAGCTGCCGCCGAAGGGAGATCGCCGCGACGCGTTCTTGCGCGAGTTCGTCACCTTCATCGAGACCTGGGCGAAGACCTTCAACGAACTCCCGGAGCGGCTCGCCAGGGCCGGCAAGAAGGACGAGGCGCTGCGCTTCGCGTTGGTGCACGAGACGTTGTTCGCTGATCGCGAGGGCTGCATGACCGCGCTCGTTCGCGCGCACACCGGAGAGCGTGAGGCCGCCATCGCCGATCTCGTGAAGTGGGCGTCAGAGGCCGCCCGCGATCCCTACGCGCGCTACTCGGCGCTCGATGCGCTGGTGCAGCTCGACGAAGCGACGCAGGTGAAGGCGCTCGGTCTGGGCGTGTTCGACGCGGCCGCCGAAGCGAAGTCGTGGGGCCTCGCTGATTCCATCGCGCACCTGCTCGGTCACCTCGTGCAGCAGGGCGGGGCCGATCCAGCGTACATCCGCGAAGTGCGCGCCCGGCTCGATCGCGCGCACCAGCACACCGGCGGGCACCACTGATGGAGCCGGGTCTCAAGGGCGACCGCGTCGACAAGAAGTGGGTCGAGCGCGGCATCGACTCGTATTCGACCGAAGCGATCCTTGGCACGCTCGCGCACTACGGCGTGTCGATCGACGAAGCGGGCTTCCTCGAGAAGACGAAGTCGGTCTTCCCGCTCGAGCTCGCCGACGAGTGGCACGCGATGTGGAAGGGCACCGGCCAGTTCACCCAGTTTCCTGCTGCAGCGGCCGAGGAACTGTGGGCGCGCTTTCGCAAGGGCGAGGTCGCCCCGACCGACTTCACGCTGGCGCTGATCAACCTGCTGCAGATGCTCGACGGCGTGCTCGGCAAGGTGCCCGACGACGGTACGCGCGAGACGCGCTTCAAGGTCGTCGAGGCCTACCTCCCGAAGATCCCGCTCGTCGATGCGCCCGACGACCGTCGCGCTCGGTTTCTTGCCGAGACGCTCCACGCGCTTGGTGACTGGGCCCAGGTCTGGGACGGCATGGCCGAGACGCTGGCCAGTCAGGGGCACCCGGAACAGGCGCATCGACTGGTGGCCGTCGACGAGTCGCTGTTTCCCGACAACCTCGGCATCTCTCGCGCGCTGGTGAAGCTGCAGCTCAAGGACAACTCGGGCCTCGACGATCTGCGCGCCATCGGCAACGACGTGAAGCGCACCGCGATCGCGCGGCTCTCAGCCGCCGATGGACTGTTGAGTCAGAAGCAGGGAGACGACGCCAGGGCGATCCTGCTCGCGCTCCTCGACATCGCCGAGAAAGACCGTGACGCCGATCTCGTCGGCGCCGTCGTCGAGCAGATGCGCCGGCTGCTCGAACTCGATGCTTCGCGTGGCGATCGCGTCGAGCTGCGCGATCGCATCGCGCAGCTCATCGCGACGTTCGAGGGCAAGACCGGGAAAGAATGATCGAGATCTGCTCCCTCACCCCGGCCCTCTCCCCGGGGGAGCGGGGGGCACGTCTTCGGTCGCCGCCGCTGCACCTTCTTCGGCGGCCAGCTTGCGATAGATGGTGCGCGCGGCGATGCCGAGCATGCGCGCCGCGAGGTTCTTGTCTCCACGCGTGTGTCGCAGCGTCTCGTGGATCACCCGACGCTCGATCTCTTCCATCGGCGTGCCGATGGGGATCACGATCTGTGACGCCGAGCCGATCGGCCCGCGGCGAATCGCGTCGGGGAGATCGCCCAGCTCGATGATCTCCCCGCGGCACAACACCACCGCGCGCTCGACGGCGTGTTCCAGCTCGCGAATGTTGCCGGGCCACGCATAGTTCTCGAGCACCTTGAGCGCCTCGTCCGAGAAGCCACGCACCGGCTTGCTGTTCTTCGCCGCGTAGCGCCGCAAGAAGTGCTCGGCGAGCAACGGCACGTCTTCGCGCCGCGACGCGAGCGAGGGGATGCGCACCTCGACCACGTTCAAGCGGAAGTAGAGATCTTCGCGGAAGCGGCCTTCCTGCACCTCGCGCTGGAGATCCTTGTTGGTCGCCGCCACCACGCGGGTATCGACCTTGATGGTCTGCGTGCCGCCGACGCGCTCGATCTCGCCTTCCTGCAGCACGCGCAGCAGCTTCACCTGCGCCGACGCCGACATCTCTCCCACTTCGTCGAGGAAGAGCGTGCCGCCGTTGGCGCGCTCGAAGCGGCCTTCTTTGCGAGCGAGCGCTCCAGTGAACGCGCCCTTCTCGTGACCGAAGAGCTCGGCTTCCATCAACGACTCGGGCAGCGCCGCGCAGTTCACCGCCACGAAGGGACCCTTCACGCGCGGGCTCGACTCGTGAACGAAGCGCGCCGCGAGCTCCTTGCCGGTGCCGGACTCTCCGAGCAGCAGAATCGTCGCCGTGGTCGGAGCCGCCTGGCGCAACATGTCCATGAACGCGCGGAACGCGGGCGACTGACCGACCAGCGAGCGCGGGCCGAGCGCGGCGAGCTGGGCCTTCAGGTCGCGGTTCTCGGCGACCAGCGCCTGCTTTTCCATCGCCTTTTGCACCGCCTTGACCAGCGAGTGGCGCTTGAGCGGCTTGGTGATGAAGTCGTACGCGCCCTCGCGCATCGCGGCGACGGCGGTCTCGACGGTCGCGTAGGCGGTCATCAACACCACCTCGACGTCGGGTCGCATGGCGCGCGCGGCCCTCAGCAGCGCCTGCCCATCGACGCCCGGCATCATCAGATCGCTGACGATGATGCCCACCTCGGGGCGGCGCAGGTGTTCCAGCGCTTCCTGGCCGTTGCTCGCGCCGAGCGTCGCCACGCCTTCCTTCTGGAAGATGCGTTGCACCGAGTCGAGGTTGGCGCGGTCGTCATCGACGACCAGAACGGTGGAGCTCACGAGAGGCGTTTTCCCGTAGCAGACATCAGAGGCATTCGAACCAGAAGCTGTCGCACACGCCCGAGCAGCAGTCGGAATTCACCGCGCACGCCGAGCCCGACGACAGGCAGTAGCACGCGCGCGTCGGAGCGTTGGGCGCGGTGCGGAAGCAGGTCATCGCGGGGTTCAAGCACTGCGATTGTCCCGACACGGTGCACGACTGGTAGCAGTTGCCCAGGTTGTCTCCGAACGAGGGGCTGAAGGCACAGAAGCCGCCGGGGCCGCAGTTGAGCGTGTCGCCGCGGCAGTTGCCGATGCAGTAGCCGTTGGGGAAGTCGGGGCCGATCGCGCACGTGTTGCTCTCGCACTGCGTGTTCGACGTGCAGTCGTCTCCATAGCGGCGCAGACCTTCATCGACCAGACCGCAGCGTTTGCTCCAGGGGTTGCAGCCGTAACCCGTGCCGCTCCCCGCGCATTCCACGTCGCCCGAGCAACCCACCGAGCAGTAGTTGTTGTTGTTGCTGGGCGTGGTGTCGGGGTCGTAGCAGATGAACCCGGGCCGACACGCGCCGGGCCCTGAGATGCCGGTGCCCGTGCAGCGCGCGAAGCAGGTGTTCGGGTTGCCGGGCATGCAGATGCCGCCGTTGCAGCCCGCGTTGGTGCTCGTGTTGCAAGCGGTGGCGTTCGAGCAGGCGCCGTTCGGCACGCCGGTCGTCGCTTCCGTGTAGCACTTGCCTCCGGCGCACTGGTTGTCGAGCAGGCACGGCTTGCCGTCGACCTGCGCGTTGCAGAGCGCATTGCCGGTGCAGCTCGAGTCGCCGCAGTCGACGGCGCGATCGCAGTCGTTGTCGACGCCGTCGTTGCACAGCTCGGTGCCCACGCCGAAGCAGTCGCTGTCGGCGCAGTCGCGCGGGCCGTCTCCGTCGTTGTCGGCGCCGTCGCCGCAGTTCGATTCGGTGCGACGGTTGAGCGCGCAGACGCAGCCCATGCCGCAGGTGATGCCGACGCAGTTCGTGTCGTCGCAGTCGGTCGCGTTGTCGCCGTCGTTGTCGATGTTGTCGTTGCAGTTCGTCTCGGTCTGCACGCCGCCGCCGCCGCCCGTCGCTCCGCCGCCGGTGCCGCCGCCCGTCGTGCCACCACCAGTTCCGCCGCCGGTCGCGCCACCGCCAGTTCCGCCGCCGGTCGTGCCACCGCCAGTTCCGCCGCCCGTCGCGCCACCGCCAGTTCCGCCACCCGTCGCTCCACCGCCCGTGCCGCCGCCAGTCGTGCCGCCGCCGGTCGTGCCACCACCGGTCGTGCCACCACCGGTCGTGCCTCCGCCCGTCGTGCCGCCGCCAGTCGTGCCGCCGCCAGTTGCGGTGCCGCCGCCGCTCGCGCCGCCACCTGAGCCGCCACCGGTTCCGCCGATCACCCGAATGCCGCCGATGCACGTGCAGTCGAAGCCACACGCCTGGCCGTTGCAGAACGGATCAGCGCAGTCGGTCGCGCCATCGCCGTTGTCGTCGACGTTGTTGTCGCACCGCTCGGTCACCATGCGGCACGACGCGCTCATGAAGCACTTCGGATCGAGGCAGTCGGTCTTGCCGTCGGCGTTGTCGTCGACGTGGTTGGTGCAGTCCTCAGGCCCGGTCGGCCCGTTGGTCGGGTTCTGCTTGCCGCACGAAACGACGAGCGCGGCGCCGAGCACCAAAGAGAAGAGGTAGCGACACGACATCAGGCGACTCCAGCGGCCCACCGGTGCCACACGCTACCACATGCCTTTTCACGAGGCCCGTCGGCGTCACTCGTCGGATGCTTCGGCCGGGCCGCCGCCCATCTTCGCGAGGTCTTCCTTGTTGACCTTGCTCGGGTCGATCTTCTTCGTCGCGGTGATCAGCTGCTTGATCGTGTCCTCGAAGTCGAAGTCGCCTTCCTTCTTGAACTTGAGGAAGTTCACGCGCGCGACGACGTAGTTCTTCAAGTACGGCGACTGCAGGCCCTTGGCCTTGAGCGCCTCGACCACGCTGCCCACGGCCTCGTCCCACTCGAGCAACAGGTCGGCGCGCTTCTCACGTTCCTTGAGCGCGTCGGCGATCGGTTCCTCGATGAAGCCTTCGAGGCGTTTGACGACCGACGAATACGCGCCGGCGCTGAAGCGGGGCTTCTTCTCGTAGGCCGCGCCGAAGGTGATGAAGTGCGGTTCCTCGAGGAAGAGGATGAAGTCGCTCTCGTTGCCGTCACGCGACGCGCCGACCAGGCCGCGCACCATGCGGATCACTTCGAGCGAGCGCTCTTTGAGGTTGTGCGCCTTCTCGGTGTTGAGCGCGAGAATCTGGAACGCCACGTCTTCTTCGGGAATGACGAGCGCGACGATCGACTTGAGGCCGAGCAGGTTGGCGGCGCCGAGGCGGTGGTTGCCGTTCGGAGTCCAATACTTCCCGTCTTTGCGCACCGCGATGATCGGGTCGAGGAAGCGGCCGACCTTCTCCATCGCGTCGGCGAGCTTCTTCACGTGCGATTCGGAACGATCGCGCTGGTAGGGCGTGGGCTCGACCTTGTCGATCGGCAGCGCGGCGATCACCACGTGCTTCGAGCCGAGCGGTTCCTTGTACGAGCCGACGATCGTGCCGCCATCGGACTCGACCAGCTTGGCGAGCTCGAGGCCGTCGAGCGACGCCGACATTTCCTTCGCGCCGAGGCCCTTGCTGGCCTTCTCGACCTTCTTGCGACGAACCTTCCTGGGCTTCTTGACGATTTTCTTGGCGGCCATGTGTTCAATCTCCCTTGGTGACGCTTCGCTACTCTCCTGAGACGGTCAGTTCTTTGAAGCGGATGGTGGAAGCGCCAGTAGCGCCGTGGAAATGCAGATCGTTTCCGATCGCATCGAGCTGCATCAGCATGTCGTTCAGATTTCCGCCGACGGTGACTTCCTGCACCGCCTGCGTGAGTTCACCGTTCTCGATGAGCAAACCGTTCGCGCCGCGCGAGTAGTCGCCGGTGATGGTGTTCGCGCCGTGCCCCAACATCGCGGTGACGTAGAGGCCGCGCGGAATCTCTTTCAAGATCTCCTCGGGCGACTTCGTTCCCGGAGTCAGCGTCAGGTTGTTCACGCCGATGCCCGGCAGCGATCGATAGCCACGCGAGGCATTTCCCGTCGTCTTGGTCTTCGCTTTACGCGCGGTGAACGAGTCGTAGAGGAACGCCTTCAACACGCCCTTCTCGACGAGCGGAGTGGTGCGCGTCGGCACGCCTTCACCATCGAAAGGAGACGTCGCGAGGCCTCGAGCCCACAGGCCGTCGTCGACGAGCGTGAAGTGATCGGGTGCGATCTTCTGACCGAGCTTCGAGGCGAGAAACGAAGCGCGCTTGAACACGGCATCGCCGTTCATCGCTCCCGCGATCGAAGACACGAACCCAGCGGCCATCGTCGGGTCGAAAACCACGGGGAGCTTCTGGGTCTTGATCTTCTTCGCGCCCAGGAGACGCACCGCGCGCGCAGCCGCTTTCTTCGCGACCTCTTCGGGGGAAAGCAGATCTTCGAAGAAGCGCTTCGCGTCGTACCAATACGAGGTCTGGAGCTGCGTGCCGTCGGTCGCGACGGGAGACGCGTACAAATACACGCTCGTCCCTTCGTAGCTCCCGTGCATGCCGGCGCTCGACGCGAGATAGACCTCGCTCACGGACTCCCCGGCGCCGACTGAGTCGATGGTCTTGATGCGGGGATCGAAGGATTTGATCACCTTCTCCATCTCGATCGACGCCTTGATCTTCCAGTCAGGAGGCAGGTCGGCCACGCGCTGATCGAAGAGCGGTCCGACATCGGGGAGCTTTCCGAGCGAGGTGGGATCAGGGAGTCCGTTGTCGGGGTTGTCGGCCGACACTTCCGCGAGCGAAACGGCACGCGAGACGATCGCGTCGAGAGCGCTCTCGGAAAAGTCGCTCGTCCACACGAAGCCCAGACGGTTCTTCACAAACACGCGAAGGCCGAGTCCCTTGCTCGTGGCCTGCGTGAGATCTTCGATCTCTCCGTCGCGCACGCGCACGTCAGCGCTGCGACCGACCTGCAGGAAGACCTCAGCTTGATCCGCTCCGCTGCGAAGGGCGCGCTCCATGACGGCCTTCGCGAGAGCCGCACGTTTCTCGGTCATCGGCGCACCTTCGTTCCGCCCACGGTCATGTTGTCGATTCGCAGCGTCGGCAGGCCAACTCCGACGGGCACGCTCTGCCCATCTTTGCCGCACGTGCCCATCCCGGGATCGTGTCGCGGATCGTTGCCGACCCGCGTGACGTTCTTCAGTGCTTCGGGCCCGACTCCGATGAGCGTCACACCCTTCAACGGACGCCCGAGCTTTCCTCCCTCGAGCGCGTACGCCTCGCTGACCTCGAACACGAAGTTGCCGTTCGTGATGTCGACCTGACCGCCACCGAAGTTCGCGCAGTAGATGCCCTTGTCGACCGACTTCACGATGTCGTCGGGCGTGTCGCGCCCTGGCGCGAGGTAGGTGTTCGTCATGCGCGGCATCGGCAGATGTTTGAACGACTCGCGACGTCCGCTCCCCGTCGTGCGCTGGCCCATGAGGTCGGCGTTGAGCGAGTCGAACATGTAGCCCTTCAACTCGCCGTTCTCGATCAACACCTTGTGTTCGCCCGCGTGGCCCTCGTCGTCGATGTTGAGTGACCCGCGTGCGTTCGGAATGGTGCCGTCGTCGATCACCGTCACGAGATCGCTCGCGACCTTCTGACCGAGCTTACCGGCGAAGAGCGACGTGCCCTTGCGAATGAAGTCGGCTTCGAGGCCGTGCCCCACTGCTTCGTGGAGCAGAATTCCGCTCCAGCCCGGCGCGAGGACGACCGTTTGCTGACCTGCTTCAGCTTCTTCCGCGCCGAGGCACGAGATGGCTTGTCGAGCAGCCTCGGTGGCGACGCGCTCGGGAGTGAACGTGTCGAAATGTTCGAACGCGACGCGCCCGCCGCCTCCGTATGAGCCCGTGCGACGCTCGTCGTTTGCTCCCTCGACCACCACCATCGTCGAGATGCGACACATGTCCTGGGTGTCTTCCGCGAGCAGCCCCCGCGTGTTGGCGATGAGGATTCTCTTGGTCGAGTCGGCCCACGTGCACATCACCTGCTTCACGCGCGGGTCGTACGCTCGCGCAGTGCTGTTCGCGCGCAGCAGCAGATCGCGCTTCTTCGCGACTTGAACGTCAGCGAGGTGCGTCGCGAGTGCATACCGATCGGACTGGGCGACGCGCGAGACCCCGTACGCCTTCTCACTCCCACCGCCATTCGCGATGAACGCCGCGGTGCGGGCCGCGCGAAACAACGCCTCGTCATCGAGATCGTCGGAATACGCATAACCGACCCGCGGGCCGGAAATGACGCGCACGCCGACGCCTTGCGACAGGCCGTTCTGCGCGCTCTTCACCTTGTCTTCTTCGAGCGTGACGGCGGTGAACTCGTTGCGCTCGACGTACACCTCGGCGAAGTCAGCGCCGCGTTCCATGGCGGCCGACAGCAGGCGCTCACAGAGGGGAATCGACAACAGGGGTTGGGTGCTCACGAAGGGAGGGAACAAAGCCGAATCCCCGGCGGAGTCACCAGCAAACGACTCCCGTTCGGCCAGTTTCAGCGAGCCTTGGGAACATTCCTTCCTGCTAGTCTTTCCAACGCTCCGCATGGCTCCCCCCCGGAAAATTTCGCGCGGCACCGGTGACGTCGAGAACGACCCCGAGCGCGCCAACCAGACCCAGCTCCCCGCCGAGGAGCTCGATCCCGAGGTCAACAACGCCACCAGGGCGCGCGCCCCGAATCCGCTCAAAAGGGGCCCTCGCGCGGATCCTGAGAAGAACAACAAGACGCAGGCGCGTGCGCGCGCTCCCGAGCCCGCTGAAGAGCCCGTCGAAGAGGAGGGCTCGTACCGCACCGGTCAGAACTACGCCGCCCAGGACGGCCAGGATGGCCAGGAAGAGGAGGGCCTCGCGGGCTCGATGAGCCTCGACGGAGACGGCCTCGAAGCGCTCGACCCCGAGGTCGGCTCGCGCACCAAGGCGTTGCCTGCGCTCGAGACCGAGAATGCGGGAGGCAGCAGCGACGACGATGAAGGCGCCGACGACGCCAACGCCACGCGCGCTGGCCCGCCGCTGAAGCTCGAGATCATTGGAGGCCCAGACCAGGGCAAGAAGAAGAAGTTCAAGGGCGTGCGGATGGTCATCGGCCGCACGCCGGGCGTCGATCTGCAGCTGTCCGACGCGTCCGTCTCACGCCGCCACGTCGAGCTCATCTACGGCGACGAAGGCGTGATGATGAAGGACCTCGGGTCGGGCAACGGCACCAAGGTCAACGGCACCAAGGTCGCCGAGAAGAAGCTCGACCACGGCGACGTGATCTCGATCGGCAAGACGCAGATCAAGTTCATCGACGAGGTCGCCGCGTTCAAGAAGGCGCGCGAAGAGAACGAGAAGAAGGAAGCCGAGAAGAAGGCCGCCGCCGAGAAGAAAGCCGAAGCGAAGAAGAGCGGTGAGCAGCCCGCCGCCGACGGTGAGGCTGGTGAGGCCGGCGCCGAAGCGAAAGAAGGCGAAGAGGGGGCCGACGGAGAGAAGAAGGAAGGCGAGAAGAAGGGTCGCGTTCGCCCGGTGCGCACCGCGCGCGGTGGTGGCGACGATCAAGGGTTCGCCGCGAAGTTCAAGGCGCTGCC
>JAEUJS010000162.1 GCA_016792935.1 Archangium sp.
CTCGACGGTCGGCCGTAAGGGTCACGACTTCTTGCGCGGCCGTGGAGCGACGATCCGCAAGGACAACCCCGGCACGTTCCAGAAGCTGAACTACGCGACGGCTGAGGCCATCGCGAAGGAGCTCAGCAAGCGCTTCGTCGACGGTGAGGTCGACTGCGTGTTCCTGGTGTTCAACGAGTTCGTCTCGGCGATCGCGCAGGTGCCGACGATGGCGCAGCTGCTCCCGTTCGAGGCGAAGGCCGGAGCGGTGAAGGCTGGCGAGTCGTCGGTCGATTACAAGTACGAGCCGAATCCGCAGGCGGTGCTCGAGAAGCTGGTGCCTCAGGCGGTGTCGGTGAAGGTCTACCGCGCGCTGCTCGAGAGCTTCGCGGCGGAGCACGCGGCGCGCATGACGGCGATGGAAAACGCGACGCGCAACGCGGGCGACATGATCGGCTCGCTGACGCTCTTCTACAACCGCTCGCGTCAGGCGCAGATCACGAAGGAACTCGTCGAGATCGTGTCGGGCGCCGAAGCGCTCAAGGGCTGAACAAGACCTCAGCGCCCACTGGCGTAGAGGTGATCGACCCACAGGAACTGCGCCGCGGTGAGCTGATCGCCACCTCCGCCCCAGGTCGGGTTCCACGAAATGGTGGTCCACCGATTGTTCTCGCTCGCGGAGACGTAGCCGACGTTGGTGTACGAGCCGACTTGCACTCCGTCGACCCACCAGTGCGCCTCGCCGTCGAGCTGCCCAGGTGTGTTGCCTTTGAGGAGTACTTCCCAACGGTGCCACGTGCCGCGCGTGAGGTCGGCTGCGCCCATGGGCCCGCGGTTCGGCGTTCCGTTCCATGAGAGCGCAGGCACCGGCACCCCCATGCCCTGAAAGTGCACCCGCGCCATCAGCGACCCCGCGTTGACTCCATGCGCGTTGAGGTAGGCGCGGTTGCCACCGGCGATCCACAAGTGGAGCACCTTGTTCACGCCCGAAGCGTGCCCGTCCCAGTTCGAAGAGTGCTGGAGCCAGTAACAGATGTAGAGCTCACGCACCGGCGTGGGGAACACCAGGTCGGTCTGAATCGGGCCCGTGCCGCCGACGTAGGTGGCGTTGTAACGCGCCTGGCCGATGTGAGCCGGCGAGCGCGGTGAAGGGCCCGGCCCCGTGATTCCGGGCAACATCAGCGTCGACGGGTCCTGAATGCTGAAGGCCGTGTCGCCGCGATCAGTCCACCCCTGCTCGACCTTCGCGTCGAACGGGCGATCCGTCAGCGCGGTGAACCCCGGCGGCTCGTTGGGGCACGGGGAGCCGCCCGCTCCGCCACCTGTCGCACCGCCACCTGTCGCTCCACCACCTGTCGCTCCGCCACCTGTCGCTCCGCCACCGCCTGTTGTTCCGCCACCGCCGCCTGTTGTTCCGCCACCGCCGCCTGTTGTTCCGCCACCGCCTGTTGTTCCGCCACCGCCGCCTGTTGTTCCTCCACCGCCTGTCGTTCCTGCGCCACCACCGCTTGCACCACCGCCAGTCGGCGAGCCACCGCCAGCGGCGGACGAACACACGCAGGGGCTGTACACGCCTTCGTCGCCACAGCGCTCGATGCCTGACTCGCCCAGCGCGCAGGTGCACAACCGCTGTTGATCGAGCTCACATCGAACCTCTGGCGCGGAGCCATCAACGGTCAGCGACGGGCTGCTGCACGCGCTCACTGCAAGGAGGCACCACCACGAGGAGCGCATTTCGTGACGCTACCACCGTCGAGCATCCACGCTCCGTAGAGCGCGAGACGACGAGAACGGCCCTTCAAATCAGTTACGTTGGTTTCGCCACCACGTGCTGTCGAGAACGCCATGCCCGCCGACCGCGTCCACTTTCAGCTGTTCACCCGCACCAGCCGATCCCGCAAACGAAAGAGCCTCGGAGAGCCGATCGCCTTGAGCCAGTGGCGAGAGTTGGTCGCTGGCTTCGACGCGCTCAAGCTCGATGGCTGGTCGCTGGTGCTGGGCAACAACCGCAACGACCTTCCACCGGAAGGTGGTTTCTACGATGCCGAGCTGAGCGACGAGGTGGCGCGCGCCTACGGCGAGCAGGTGTGTTCAGTCGGGTTCGAGGTGCTGGCCGGTGCGCTGCGCCAAACGCACCCGAGCCTCGACGAGGTGGCCCTCGCGGACAACCTGAGCAAGCTGCACACCGTCTATCGCGAGGCGATGGCCAACGATGCATGGCTCGACATCACGGCGGGACCCTGAGTCTCCCTCGCCGGCGAACGCGACACAGAGCTGTTCGCAGTCGCCGAAAAAAAAGGCGGGCCGAGTCGTCCCCACGACTCGCCCGCCCAGGCCCCACTCACCTCTGCGCTCAGGTTCCCCAACCGTGCGCGATGCGTTCCCTCTCCCACCGCCTCATCGGCGGTTCCCCTCTTCACGCCGCGCGCGCGAGCTGCGGAGCTGGCTCAACAAGCTCAGCGGCTTCGCGTTTGTCGGCGTACATCTCTTCGTCGGCCCGCGAGAGCAGGCGGATTTCGTCGTCGTTCGGCTCCCACGCGCCGACGCCAATCGCGAGCGGCGGGCGGCGCGAGAGTCCAACTCCCGCGAGGGCCGGCATGTGCGCGCGAATGCGATCGACGACCACTTGCGCTTCTTCTCGGTTCGTCTCGGTCAGCAGCACGATGAACTCGTCTCCGCCGAGGCGACACGCGACGTCTTCGGTGCGAATCAACGCCTCGAGCAACCGGCCGACCGCGATGAGCGCCGCGTCTCCGGCCGCGTGGCCCTGCGTGTCGTTGAGCGTCTTGAAGCCGTTCACGTCGATGGCGATGACCGACATCGCGCCTTCTCCGCTGCGCTTCAGGCGGCAGAGCTCTTCGCTCAAGCGCTCTCCGAAGTAGCGGCGGTTGCGCAGGCCGGTGAGCGCGTCGCGATACGCGAGCTGCGACAGACGCTCGTTCTCCCCCTTGAGGCGCTCGATCTCCGCGCGCATGCGGACGAGCTCGGTGCCCCTGGTGAACTCAGTGCTGTGGATGTCGTGAGGCACGCAGGTCCGTAGAGCAACCGTCTTGCCAACGGCTGATCGCGTGACGCGTCATGGATGGATCAGGCGTTTGCGCGACGGCGCGTCATCGGAATGACCGGTTTCCGCCCGGTCGAACGCGCGCGGGAGCGGGGTCATCGTTACCTCACTGGTCGCGTTGACCCGTGATCTGCGTTCACTCCCATGAAAGAACGCATGCATGCGAGTTCTGCTGTTGGTGACTGTGTGTGCGCTGTGTGGGTGCAAGAAGGACGTGGCGCCCGCTTCTGCTGAGAAGACTGAGAAGACCGAAGCGCGTGCAGAGAAAGAGAAGCAACGCGCGACCGGGAAGGCCGAGGTGGAGTTCTTCGGCACGTGGAAGCTCGCCGGTGAGGTGAAACCGGCAAAGGTGATCTTCGTCGCGCAGCTCGAGCCGTGTGCGCCGGTGCCCGACAAGCCGACGCGTCTCGGTGAGGCAGCGCTCAAGGAGCCGGGACCGTTGTTCGCCGAGTTCTTCATTCCGCAGGGCACCGTCGGGCACGCGTGCGTGTACGGGCTCGATGAGACCGGCAAGGTCATCGCCGTCGCGTCGGATGCGCAGAATCCGATGACGTTCCAGGGCGAGGGTGAAGTGGTGAAGGCAAAGCTCGACTACACGCTTCAGTCGCCCTGACCGCTCGCCAGGCCGTACTTCTTCAACTTGTCGTGGAGCGTGGCGCGGCCGATCTTCAGTTGCCTCGCGGCCTCGCTCACGTTTCCGCGCGCAGCGTCCATCGCTGCGACGATCAGCCCGCGCTCCGAGGCTTCGAGGCGTTCCTTGAGTCCAGCGCTCGCGTCTTCGTCTTTGGGTGCTGCGCCCTTCTGAGGAAGCAGCGCGAGCTCGATCTGCCCGTCGGCCGACATCGCGACGGCGCTCTCGATCACGTTCTCCAATTCGCGCACATTGCCGGGCCAGTCCCACGCGAGGAGTCTTTCGAGGAGTGGCGGCGTGAGCGTTGCGACGGGGACTCCGAAGGATCGCGCGGCTCGCGAGAGGAAGTGTCGCGCGAGCGCTGGAATGTCTTCGTTGCGTTCTCTGAGCGCGGGCACGTGCAGCTGCACGACTTTGAGCCGGTAGTAGAGATCTTCTCGGAAGCGGCCGGCCTTCACTTCGGCGGCGAGATCGCGGTGCGTGGCGGCGATGAGGCGCACGTCGATCTTCACGCTGCGTTCTTCTCCGACCGGGCGGACTTCACTCTCTTGCAGCACTCTGAGGAGACGCGCCTGGATCGACGGGCCGAGTTCTCCGACTTCATCGAGCAGAAGTGTCCCGCCGTCTGCTTCGCGGAAGAGGCCCGGTCGAGCGCGGACGGCACCGGTGAAGGCTCCGCGGGCGTGGCCAAAGAGTTCGGCCTCGGCGAGTTCTTCGGTGAGCGACGCGCAGTTGAAACGGATGAAGGGACGCTGTGCACGCTTGCTCGCTGCGACGAGTGCTTCGGCGACGCGCTCTTTTCCGGTGCCTGATTCGCCGGTGATCAGCACGGTCACATCGCGAGGTCCGACCCGGGACACGAGCTCGGCGAGCCTCGACATCGCGGGCGACACGAAGACCAGTGAACGCAGCAGCGAGACTTCGCCCAGGAGTCGCGAGTTCTCTTTGCTCAGCTTCACGTTCGAGAGCGCGCGACGGATGCACGCGAGCACTTCGTCGAGCTCGAACGGTTTGCGGAAGTAGTCGAAGGCGCCCTTCTTCATCGCTTCGACGGCGAGGCGTTCGTCTCCGTGAGCAGTCAGCAAGACGACTGGTGGTCTCGGCTCTGGGAGCGATTGGATCTTCTCGAGCAACGCCATGCCGTCGAGCCGCGGCATGCGGACGTCTGAGAGGACGAGATCGATTCCGCCTTGTTGGACGCGCTCGAGGCCCTGTTGGCCGTCGGCCGCTTCGAGCACTTCGACGCCTTCGTCTTCGAGGACACCTTTGAGCGTGAAGCGGATGCCCGCATCGTCGTCGACGACCAGCGCGCGACTCATGAGAACTGCCTCGAGGTGGTGGTGAGTGCGGGTGTCGAACGCAGTGCGCGTCGCGCGCTTGCCCCTCGGCTTCGTGCGACGAGCAGGCGAGGAGACCTCGGGGTCGGCCTCCCAGCAACCGCAATGGTCATGCTCTTAATGTCATGAGCATTGCGCTTCCCGGGAGCGACTCCGGCCCCCTCCTTCTCAACTGACGATCCTCTTTTCGCGGTGAGGGGCACGCGCGAGGTGAGCACGGCGCCACTCCTCCGCCGACTCTTCGACCTCAGTGCTCTTCCCGCTCTCATGTCGGAGCTCCAGGCAACGACAGTTGCGCAATTGTCCCACCACCATCACGCGGAGCGAGCGTCACATCACCACCATGCTGCCGCGCGAGCTGACGCGACACGGTGAGCCCAAGACCAGAACCACGAGGCTTGTTCCTCACGCCTGCGACGAACGCCCGCTCGGGATCCGCGATACCCGCACCGCGATCCATCACCAACACGGAGCCACCACCATTCGGCTCTGCCCGCACGACGACATCGATCGCACCACCAACGACAGAGGCATCGAGTGCGTTCTGCACCAGATTGATCATCACCTGCTGCAACTTCCGCGCATCGGCCTTCACCGTGAACTCCCGCGCGTCGACGCGAAACGACACCTGCCGCTCATGGGCCATGCCCTCGTGCAGCGCGAGCACCTGATCAGCCAGCTCGTTCAACTTCACCTCGCCGACGGCCAGCGGAACGAGCGGCCGCGAGAACGTGAGGAACGACTCGAGGATCTCCTGCATGCGATCGACCTCACGACGAAGCACCGTGAGCCGTTCCTTGTCCTTCCCTTCCATGTCGCGATCCAACAACTGCGCGAGGCCCTTCACGCTCGCGAGCGGGTTCTTCAGCTCGTGCGCGATCTCTCCGGCCAGCGTCGTCAACGTGCGCGTCGATTCATCGTGCTGCTTCAAGACATCGTCGCGCGCATCGAGCGCCTTCTGCGTGGCCGACCGGAACGCATTGCGCATCACCCAGCCCATCAGCGCGCCCCACGACACGGCCGCCGACAGCAGGAACACCCGGGAGAACAACATCGGCCCGTTCGACAAACGAGAACCGCCACCGAGCAACCCGGGGATGAAGTCACCCACGAGCTCCCAGTGCTCGATGAAGGTCACCGCCCACAACCCGACGGTGAAGATGATCGCGAAGAGCACGCCGATGCGCGGTCGCAGGAACATCGAGATGAACACCGTGACCAACGGCAGCATCACAGCGATGGGACTGTCTGCTCCGCCCGACGACGACACCACGAGGATCAACGCGGTCGCCGGAAACGGAAGAATCGAGGCGAGCCGTCCACGCGTCGGCTTCTCCTTGAACGAACGAATGAACTCGAACGACAGCCGCGCGGTGGCGACGGCCACCATCGACAACAACAACCAACGCCTCCACGGAGCCGCGTCCCACGCGATGAGCGCGATGGTCGAGAGGAACAACACCGGCCCCAGGTAGAGCCGCAGCCGCAGCCCTTGATCGAACAACCGATCGAGCGCCGCCTCTTCGAGATCCTGCAGAGCAACACGTTCTGAGTTCATGCGCTTTCTCGAAACGAAGCGTGCACCCGCGAACCAGTCGCCGCCACTGTCGGAAATCCGACACCTCTCGTCGGCCACCCGACAGTCCACGCCGCCCTTCCGAGCGAGGCCAACTGGCATCGGTCGTGCTCTGAGGGCACGCCATGAGCCCGCTTCTTTCGATGGCGATTCGAAACGTCACGCGGAACCGGCGTCGCACCGCCATCACCCTCGCCGCGCTGGCCATTGGAGTGACGGCCGTCGGCAGCATTCGCGGAATCTTGAACGGCCTGCAGGGAGCGATGATCCGCGGCACGGTCGAAGGCACCGTCGGCGCGATTCAGGTGCACAAGACCGGCTACCTCGCGAACGTGATGTCGACTCCGCTCTCACTCGACTTCGAGTTCGACGAGGCGATGGAAAAGAAGCTCCTCGCGGTGAAGGGAGTGAAGGCCGTCACGCCGCGCATCATGTTCGCCGGCTCACTGACTCTGAGCGCCGAAGAAGGAAAGGAATCACCTGAAGCGCTCTTCTTCGCGGCCACGGGAATCGACCCTCAGAAGGAACGCCAGGTCTGCCCGCAGCGGTGGGATCTCTTCACGCCCGGCACCACGCTCGACGACACGCACCTCGTGCTCGGTGACGCACTCTCAGCGGCGTTCGGTGCGAAGCAGGAGAGTGAAGCAGTGCTCCTCGCTCCCGATCGCGACGGTTCCCTCAACGGCGAGCTCGCGAAAGTCGGCGGAGCAATGCGCGCCATCATGCCCGGCGAAATGAAGATCGCCGTGGTGCCGCTCGGTCTCGCGCAACGGCTGCTCCGCATGGAAGGCCGCGTGACCGAGGTCGCCATCGCGGTGGACGACATCGACCGCTCCGAAGAGATCGCCGCGCAGGTCCGTGAGGCACTCGGTCCCGCTTACGAAGTGCACACCTGGGAATCACTGGTGCCCGAGCGCCGCACCATCATGGGCGTGCAGAACGGAGTGTCTGCCGTCGTCTCCGTGGTCTTCGTGCTGCTGATGCTGCTCGGCGTCGCGAACACCATGTTGATGAGCGTGCTCGAGCGCACCCGCGAGGTCGGCACGATGATGGCGGTCGGCGTCACGCGGCAGGCCGTCGCGGTGCTCTTCCTCCTCGAGGCGCTGGTGCTCGGAGCGATCGGCGCCATCACCGGCTCGGTGCTCTCGATGGCCCTCACCGCCGCGCTCGGAAAGAAGGGCCTCAAGTTCACGCCTCCGACCGCGACGATGTCGATCGACATCTATCCGTTCTTCACGCCGCGCTTCGTCGTCATCATCTTCGTCATCGCCGTCGTCGGAGCGGTGCTCTTCGCCCTCTACCCCGCGATGCGCGCTTCGAAACTCCGCCCCGTCGAAGCCCTCGCCGGTCGCTGAAGAAAGGACCACGTCATGCTCTTTCGACTCGCGATGCGAAACGTCTTCCGCGCCCGCGCTCGCTCCGCCATCACCATCGGCGCGCTCTTCTTCGGAGTGGCGATGAGCAACATCCTCTCCGGCTTCGTGATGGGCGTCGGTGAGTCGCTCGTCGCCGAGGCGATCGAGTCGAAGGTCGGCTCGATTCAGGTGCACAAGGCCGGTTACTTCGAGAAGCGCGACCGCCAGCCGCTCGCGTTCAACATCGAGCAGTCCGCCGCGTTCGAGTCGAAGATGAAGAGCGTGGCGCACGTGAAGGCCATCACGCCGCGCATTACGTTCCAGGGGCTGCTGACCAACGGCTCGCGCGGAACCGTCAGCGTCATCACCGCGGTCGATCCCGCGACGGTGACCGAGGTGTTGCCGAAGGTGAATCTGTACCTCGAGGGCACTCCGCTGAGCGCCGACGATCGCAACGGAGCGCACGTCGGCCAGGAGCTCACGCGCGCGTTGGATCTGAAGCCCGGTGTTCCACTCATGCTTTCCGCGCAAGGACTCGGAGGCCGCGACAACGCGCTCGATCTCGAACCGCGCGGCACGCTGATTGGTCAGAACCCGATGGAGAGCAAACGCGCAGCGACCGTTCCGCTCGGCTTCGCGCAACGCCTGCTCGGCATGGAGAACCGCGTCACCGAATACGTCGTCGCCGTCGATGACGTGCGCAACATGAACGAGACCAAAGTCGCGCTCGCGGCGGCGCTCGGTGATGGTTACGAGGTGCAGACGTGGGAGGAATTGCGGCCTGCGCTGCGTGACTTGCGGCTGGTGCAGCGCGCGATCCTCGGCGGGCTGAGCTTCATCTTCTTGATCATCGCGCTCTTCGGAGTCGCCAACACGCTCCTGATGAGCGTGCTCGAGCGCACCAAAGAGATCGGCACGATGCTGGCGGTGGGCATGACGCGCGGAACGGTGGCGCGGCTCTTCGTGCTCGAGGCGGTGTTGCAGGCGGTCGTCGGCGGCACGCTCGGGATGCTGGTGGCCATCACGGTGATCGGCCTCGCGCGCAGCGGTGGCGGCTTCACGGTGTCGATGGGCGCGGGGCAAGGCGTGTTCCGCGTGATGCCGACGTTGCTCCCCGCGGTGCCGGTCATCGTCATCGTCGCCACCTGCATCGGGAGCGTGGTCGCTGCGCTCTCTCCTGCTCTTCGTGCTGCGCGGATGCGGCCTGTCGAAGCTCTGTCGTCGTCATGAAAGGAAACAGTCATGAATGCACTTCTCGTCTCGATGATGTTGTTGGCCGAGCCGCCCGCCCCTGCCGCAGGCGCCGAAGGGCTGAAGCCCTCGGTGAAGGACGTGCTCAAGCAGTACGACGCGGTGATGGCTCCGGCGACGTTCAAGGCCGTCGCCACGATGACCGCGCACCGCGATGACGGCTCGACGCGCGCGTACAAGATGACGATCCTCAAGGGCGCCGACGACAAGTCGCGCATCTGGTTCCAGGAGCCGGCAGCCGTGCGCGGACAGGAGATGCTCCGCAACGGAGAGAACTTCTGGGTCTACATGCCGAACCTGAAGCGCGCGTTGAGGCTCGCGTCGCGCGACAACTTTCAGGGCGGTGACTTCAACAACGCCGACGTGCTGCGCGCGAACTACGCGGCCGACTACGACGGCGCGGTGAAGGAAGATCCAGCCAAGCCCGACGCGTGGCTGCTGGAGCTGAAGTCGAAGAACCCCGAGACCGCGTACGACGCGATCAAGTTGTGGGTCTTGAAGGCGCAGCCCGGCGTTCCGGTGCGCGGCGAGTACTACACGTCGAGCGGGAAGATGCTGCGCTCGGCGGACTTCTCAGACGTGAAGGACTTCGGCAACGGCCTGAAGCGTCCGTCGAAGGTCACCATGCGCAACGAGATCGCGACGCAGCGTTTCTCGGAGTTCGCGTGGGAATCGGTCGACGTCTCCGCCGCGGCGGGCGACGGCAAGTTTGGCCTCAACGATCTCGGTCACTGAGAACGCGCCATGCTCTCGCTCCCCGCACTCGTCCTTGCGCAGACGGGTTCGCCACCCAACGCCGTCGCCCCAGGGGGCTTTGAGGTGAGCGTCACCGGCTACGTCGATTCGCGCACCACGGGTGCGTGGACGCAGTTCGACGGAGCGCCCGGCCTCACCGAGCTCGCCGAAGCCAACGCGCAGCTGAAGATCAAGCCGCACGACAAGCTCACGCTGTACACGGACAGCTCACTCTTCTGGCAAGGCGCGTGGTTCATCGAGGGCGGCGATCGCGATCTCGCGAACTACCGCCCGACCGTGGTGGTCTCCGAGGCGTACGTCGACTGGAGCGCACAGGAGCACTTCCGTCTCCTCGCCGGCAAGAAGCGCATCGTGTGGGGCGCAGGGTTGGCGTTCAACCCGACCGACGTGCTGAACCCTCCGAAGGATCCGACTGATCCCACGTCGCAGCGCGCGGGCGCGTGGCTCGCTGAGGCCGAGTGGAGCTTCGAGCGCATCGCGCTCTCGCTCGTCGGCGCAGGAAAGGTGACGCGCCAGTTCGCGGGCCTGCCGACGGGACTCGTCCTGTATCCGGAGTTCGCCGACGGTCGTGACGACGAGCCGCACTACGCGTTCGCGGCGCGGCTGTACCTGCTGATCGCCGACATCGACATCAACCTCATCTACGCGTTCACCAACCTCTACAACGACGCGTTTCAGAACAAGTCGAAGGTGGGGCTCTCGCTCTCGCGCGTGTTCGGTCAGCTCGAGGCGCACGTCGAAGCGATGGCCTACAGCGGCACGTCACGCGTGCACGTGAACTCGGCGTGCGTCGAGCAGCCGGCATTCTGTGTGTTCCGCGGAGTGCCGATCATCCTGCGGCCGGATCTCGAGAAGACCTGGCTCAACGCGCAAGCGCTGGTCGGCGTGCGCTGGCAGTTCGACAACGGCGGCATGCTCGGCGCGGAGTACTACTTCAACGGCGAAGGCCAGGACCGCAGCGGCTACCGCAAGCTCGCGACGCTGGTGTTGCAGAACCCGGCCATCGCGCAGGCGCAGCTCACGGGCACGACGGATCCGGGCACTCCGCAGAAGTTCCAGCTCTCCGCGCTGCGCCAGCACTACCTCGTGATTCAGGGCTCGCGGCCGCAGCTGTTCGACGACTGGACGCTCGGCGGCACGGTGATTCTCGGGCTCGAAGATTTGTCGATGCAGCTCGTGCCGCAGGTGAGCTGGCAGCCGCTCGAATGGTTGCAGCTCACGGCGGCCGCGTACATCCCGATTGCTGGGCTCGACTCCGAAGCGATCGAGGTCGAAGGCGTGAAGTACGGGCAGTTCACGTTGTCGCCGTTTCAAACGCGCGTGTTGTTCAGCGCGCGCGCATTTTTCTGAAGCACGAGGAGCACGTCATGGCGCTGATCACCTTGAAGGGCATCAAGAAGACCTACCGGCTCGGAGAGACGCTCGTCCCCGCGTTGCAGGGCGTCGATCTCGAAATCGACGCCGGAGAATTCTCGGTGGTCATGGGTCCGAGTGGCTCGGGCAAGACGACGTTGCTCAACATCATCGGTCTGCTCGATCGCGCGGATGATGGCGGCAGCTACAAGCTCGACGGTGAAGAGCTCGCGGGGCGCGACTTCAATGAGATGGCGGCGCTGCGAAATCGGAAGATCGGTTTCATCTTCCAGAGCTTCAACCTGATTCCGGTGCTCGACGTGCGCGAGAACATCGAGTTCCCGTGCCTCTTGCGGAAGGAAGATCGCGCGGCGCTCGCCAAGCGCGTCGAGATGCTCGCGGATGAAGTGGGGCTCACGAAGGTGTTGCACCACCGGCCCGATGAATTGAGCGGTGGTCAGCGGCAGCGTGTGGCGATCGCTCGCGCCCTGGTGACGCAGCCCGAGATCGTCCTGGCGGATGAGCCGACGGCCAACCTGGACTCGGCGACCAGCGAGCAGATCCTGGGGCTGATGGAGCGGCTCAACGCGACCCGCGGCGTGACGTTCCTCTTCTCGACGCACGACCCGCGCATCATGAAACGTGCGAAACGCGTGGTGTTGATGGCCGACGGCAAGCTGGTCGACGGAGCGGCCGCCGCGAAAGCCGACATCAGGTCAGCCGCCGGGCCGGCTGGGGCAACCAGCTCGGCGTCAGGTCTCGATCATTCTTGACGACAGGGGACAGGGCGGGCACAAGACGCCCCGCTTCTCGCCCAAGTAGCTCAGTTGGTAGAGCAGGGGATTGAAAATCCCCGTGTCGCTGGTTCGATTCCGGCCTTGGGCACTTCAACCATCGCACCGCCGACGACGCCGAGTAACCTCGGCTGATGCGTTGGTTCACAGTCGTCGCGGTGTGTTGTGTTTCATCGGGCGCCCTGGGGCGCGACGTTCCCGTCTCGACCGAAGCGCAGCTGCGCACGGCCGTCGGAGCGGCGTTGCCCGGCGACGTGATCATCCTCGCCGATGGCACGTACACGCTGACCAGCAAGCTCTCGTGCACGCGCGCGGGAACGAGCGGGATGCCGATCGTCGTGAAGGCCGCCAACCCCTTCGGAGCCGTCATCGAGTCGAACACGGTCATCGCGATCGGCGTGAGCGCTCCGTTCTGGCAGTTCGAAGATCTCTCGATTCGCGGCATCTGCCCCGCCGACGACGACTGCGAGCACGCGTTTCAGGTGACGGGCAACGCGACCGACACCGTGCTGCGCCACCTGCGCATGGTCGACTTCAACGCGCAGCTGAAGGTGAACGCCACCGCCGCGGGAGATGGCGGCTACGACATGCCGCACCGCGGAATCGTCGAGCGCTGTGAGATCTACGACACGCGCCCGCGCAACACGTCGAACCCGGTCACCAAGCTGAACATCGACACCGGCGACGACTTCATCGTGCGCGACAACGTGATTCGTGACTTCGCGAAGAACGGCGGAAATTTCGTGAGCTACGGCAGCTTCATGAAGTCGGGCGGCCAGCGCGGGCTGTACGAGCGCAACCTCGTGTTGTGCAAGAGCGGCGGCATGACGATGACGGATACGCGCATCGGGCTCTCGTTTGGTGGTGGAGGTACCGCTCCGCAGTTCTGTTACCCGGGCTTCAGCGCGTCGATTCCGTGCAGCGTCGAGCACTCGGGCGGCACGATGCGCAACAACATCATCGCCAACTGCAGCGACGTCGGCGTGTACCTCAATCGCGCGAGCAACTCGTCGATCCTCCACAACACGCTGGTCGGCACCAATGGCATCGACTTCCGCTTCGACACCACGAGCGGGCGCGCCATCGGCAACTTGATGAGCTCGGTGCCGCGCACGCGCGACAACGGAATGATGATGGCGATGCAGAACACCACCAACGTCAGCGTCGCGACGTTTGGGATGGCGTTCACCAACCCGCTCGCGGGTGACTTGAGCATCAGCGGCACGGTGACGCAGTGGGTGGGCCAGGTGACTCCGCCGATGGGCGTGAGTGATGACTTCTGCGCGCGCAATCGCACGCAGTCGAGCTTCAGCGTCGGTGCGCTCGAGCTCGCGCTTGGGACTTGCGACACGCTCAATCGGCAGATGTTCCCTGCGGGTGGCGGCGGCGGTGCGACGGGTGGCGGCGGTGCGACGGGTGGTGGCGGCGGTGCGACGGGTGGCGGCGGCGGTGCGACGGGTGGCGGTTCTCCTGCGATCGGTGGCGGCTCAGCCAACGGCGGTGGCGCTGCGACTGGCGGAGGAGCGACCGGCGGCGGCGCAGGAGCGACGGGCGGAGGATCAGCCGCAACTGGTGGCGGCACGCCCGCAACGGGCGGAGGCGCGACCGGTGGCGGCGGCGATGCGATGCCGATGGGCTGCGGCTGCATGCACGCCGACGCGCTGCTCGCGCTCGCGGCGCTGGCTCTGCTTCGACGACGGCGCTGAGATGCGCCAACTTCGTGCTCGACCCGCCCGGGCATTGATTCGTGGGCGTGCCAGCTTGCGCGGCGGCACCTCTCCAACGGACCTAAGGTCCGGGCGTTCCGGTCGCTTTTCACACACGGCTTCGACTCTGGCATCGACCATTGTCTGAATTTGGCCGTCAGGACGACCAGATCCACTCATTGGTCAGCTGAGCGAAGCGTGCTCGTAGCTCGAGAGGCTCGCGCGTCGTCTGGCAGAGCGAAACCCTACCCCGGCGCCACCATCACGGCAGTTTCACGCCACGCCACCCTCGTACGCAACGGCCAATTTCACTCAGTGGTGACCATCCGCCCACCTCCCTGCGCTGGCCTTGAGGGCGAGCAAAGCGTGTGTGAAGAACCGCCCACCGGGTGGCCGCGCCCGGCACTCTTTGGAGTTCTCATGCGCCACCTTGTTCCCGCCGTCTTCGCGCTGACCTTCGCTGCTTGCTTCAACGCAGTGCCCGAAGCGCAGTGCCTCAAGGACTCGGACTGTGACGCCGGCACCTGCGTCGACAACAAATGTACGACCGGAGGCCTCGGTGGCGGCACCGCTGGAGGCGGCATCGGCGGCGGCATGACCGGCGGAGGCACCGGCGCAGGAACGACGGGCGGCGGCACGACGGGCGGAGGCACCACGGGCGGTGGCACGACTGGCGGAGGCACAGGCGGCGGCATGACCGGCGGAGGCACCACGGGCGGTGGCACGGGCGGCGGCGGAATGGTCTGCGGCTGCATCGACCCCACCGGCCAGTGCCGTGTCGGAGATTCTCCGCTCGCGTGCGGCGCCAACCGCGGCATGTGCCAGACCTGCGGCTTCGGAGAGCAGTGCGTCAACGGCGCCTGCCAGATGGGCGCGTGCGGACCGATGTCGTGCTCGGGCTGCTGCACCAACAACTTCTGCGTCACCGTCGGCCAGCAGACGCGCTTCGCGTGCGGCAACAACGGCGCGATGTGCACCCAGTGCGGCATGGGCCAGGCCTGCGTGAACGGCAGCTGCCAGACGCCGACCTGCGACGCGATGTCGTGCCCCACCGGCTGCTGCCAGAACGGCCAATGCCAGACGGGCAACTCGCGCTTTGCGTGCGGCAGCGGCGGTCAGACCTGCGTGCGCTGTGGCATGGGCGTGCAGTGCAACAACAACATGTGCGGCGGCGGCGTCATCGACGGTGGAATTCCCACGATGGATGCCGGCGCGCTCGTCCCCGCGGGCACGGCGTGCACCGACACGCAGCAGTGCCAGCCGCCGTTCCAGGCGTTCTGCATCGCCGAGAGCATCGCCGGCCAGCCGACGGGCTACACCGGCGGCTACTGCACCGAGCAGTGCGGCATGAACGACCCCTGCACCGGCGGAGCGGTGTGCATCACCGAGTCCTTCTTCGGCGCCTCGCAGTCCACCTGCCGCGCGCCCTGCATGAACCCCGGCACGCAGTCGAGCTGCCGCACTGGCTACGTCTGCCAGCCCAGCACGCTGTCGTCAGTTCCTGGCTTCTGCCGCGCACGGTGCAACAACATGGGTGCGCTGTCCGGCTGCCCGCAGGGCCAGATGTGCAACGCGATGACCGGTGTCTGTAATTGATGCTCACCACCCTCACCCTCTTGCTGCTGCAGGGCGCTCCAGCGCCGACGCTCGCTGACGAAGATCCCGAGAAGCGCCTCGAGGCCGCGGTCGCGTGGTCGAAGAAGAACAAGAAGCCGCAGCTGTCGGCGAAAGACGCGCGGGCGGTGAAGGAATGCGTGACGCTTCCCGCGGTGAAGGCGACGGGCTGCGCTGAGACCGCGAAGCTCTGCCGCCTGCACGAAGGTGACGACGGCTCGTCGGGTACGCGCATCGAGTCGGTGTCGCTCACGCTCGATGGTCACGAGAAGTCGCTGCGCGCGTGGTGGACCGCGACGTACGAGCCGCCGGTGAAGGAATGCGACCCGCCCGAAGAATTGAGCGCCGAGTCGCCTGAGCATCACGCTGAGGTCGTCGCCAAATGGCGCAAGGAACACCCGAAGGAATATTCGGCGTGCCTGCAGCGCGTGAAGAAGAAGGCCGAGAACGACGCTGAGGTCCTCGAGTGCGACGTGGTGCTGATGAACGCCTGCCGCAAGGAAGCGTTCGTGAAGTGCCGCAGCAAGAACCTGCGCAAGGGCATGACCGCGCTGGAACACCTGCACCGCTTCGATTTCTAAAAACGCCGTCGGCTTGCATTTGCAACACAGATGCATCAAGACGGAGCGTCATGCTCAGGCTCGTCGCGCTGGTGTTCTCGATTTCGGTGCACATCGTCGCCGTGGTGGTGCTGTCGAGCTGGCCGACGTCGAAGCCGGCGCGTCCGGCTCCGGTCGAGGTCGAGTTGACGTTCAAGGAGGCGCGTCGTGCACCGCCGCCTCCGGCGCCTGCTCCTGTGGCATCGACTCCACCCCGACGAGCCAAGGGAAGCGGTGGCGGTGGTGCGAAGAGCCCGGCGCCTGCACATGCGGCTCCGCTGCCGATCGTGCCGTCACCGAGCACCGGTGGTGACTTCGCGGCGCTTCCTCCATCAGGTGGAGGTGAGGACGCGGGGATCGGCGATGACGGCGAAGATGAAGTGACGCAAACGCAGACGCCGCCTCCGCCTTTGAAACGTACGGAGGCTCAGCTCGTGTCGCTGCCTCGCATCGCGTATCCAGAGCGCGCTCGACTCGATGAGATCGAAGGCGTCGTCGTCTTGTGGGTGACGCTCGGAGCCGATGGACGGGTGGTGCGTGTCGAAGTGCGCTCGTCTCCTGATGCGTCGCTCTCCGACGCCGCGCGCTCTGCGTTGCTTCGCGCGGAGTTTCGGCCTGCGACGATTGGTGATCAGAACGTCGGAACTCAGTTCGAGTACCGCTATCGCTTTGAGCTTCAGTGACGCAGCGACAGCGCGATTGTCACGTCGGCTCGTCGGCGTAGAGGAGATCGACCAGTCGCCGCGCGCGCGCCCAGAACGGCGGATATTTCGGACGACTCACCGACACACCGCGCACGAGGGGGTCCGCCGCGTCGAGCCACCGCGGCAGGCGCTCGTCCTCAGCCTCGTCGCGCGTCAGCACCACCGGAATCGGAACCGACTCCGCGTTCACGTCGACCCACCATGAATTCCGGAACAGGTCGAAGCAGAGGTGCGTGAGCCCGTGCGCCAGGAAATGCGGAATCGGCGGCACGAGCGGTTGGTACGCCGTCACCGTGCTCTCCACGCCCAGATAGTCGGGCACGTCGGGCCCGGCGGAGTTCCAGCACGCCGCGAAGTTCACGCGCTCGAGCCGCTGCTTCGACAGCAGATGCACCGCGCTCGCCGTCACGTCGACCTGCAGCGCGTTGACGAACAATTCCTTGCCGAACACCTGCACCGGTGATGCCTCGAGCCGCTCGCGCGTGAAGGCCTGCGCCTTCCACTGCAGCGTGGTGATCTCCTCGCTCAAGGACGGGTCGAACAGCGTCGGCATGTGCGTCGGACAACACGTCACCGGCGCTTCGATGGGCGGGAAGAGCGAGCTGAACGGCAACGACGTGAGCTCGAGCCCCTCGCCCTTCGACAACCAGTCGCGCAGCCACGAGCGCTCGACGTCGCTGGTGGATTTGAGCTCGCTGGTGCACGCCTTCTTGAAAGCCACGCCGCCGATGCTGGCGTTCACCACGTCGAAGAACGCGAGCAGCGCCGCGGTGTCGAGCGGCACCTTCTCGGCGAAGAAGAAGTCGTAGCCGTTGCTCGCGAAGCGCACGCCGCGAAACGTCTTGAGGAGGAACGGCTCGTTGGTGGTCGAGCGGACGATGCCGGTCCAATGCGCTTCGGCGGCGCGCTCGTACATCGCGCCTCCATACGCAGCGAGCTCGGGGCGGAAGGTGGTCTCGCTCGTGAGGTACGTCGCCTTCGCGAACTCCGCGGCGATGGCGTCGCTCTCTTCGAGCGCGGGGACCGTGCAGATCAACTCGGTGCGGAGGAACACCTTGCGCGTCGAGGCGAACGCCCGGCCTTCGTGCGCGTATTTCTGGTCGAACACCACGCACGTCATCCGCTCGACGTTGGTGAGCACGTCCATGCCTTCGATCTGCAGCGCGGGCCTGCCTTCTCCTTCGGTGAGGTACAGCAAGAGCGTGTGACGCGAGACATGTCGGCGCGCGCGGTCGAAATACGGCGTGTCGTGGTGCTCGTGGAATTTCTCGTCGCCCGGCTCGAAGCGATTGCAGCGGAAGACGGGGTTCACGTGCACCAAGCCGGTGGTGATCGACTGCGGGAGCGTGTCCTTCAGCAGCGCCGTCAGCTGCGCGGCCAGCGACGCACAGTGAAAGATGAAGCGCTCTCCGCCGCGCGCGCTCGCGTTGAACGGAGGGACGTACAGGCCGAGGCCGTCGAGCGCGTCGAGCTTCTCGCGCAGGCCACTCGGAGCGCCGAGCGTGAAGGTGAAGATCGACCCGAGTGACGACTGTCGTGCGTTCGTGGCGGTGAGGCGCGCGCTGGTCGTCGAGTCGAAGTGACGATCGAGCGAGAGGATGTTCTCGAAGTCGTGGAACGAGAGATCGCGCGGGTCGACGAACACGGCGCACAGGTTGCGTTCCGTGCGGATGGGCCTCGCGAAGAGCGAACGCACGTCTTCACTCAGCAGCGAGTGATCGACGTAGCGCACCGACTTGAAGCGACGCGTGGGGTGGAAGCAGACCGGCAGCCCCTGCGCGCGCGTGGTGTGTAAAGCGTCGATCGCGTCGACTTCAGCCTGAAAGTCAGCGCCAGGGCCGTCCGGTGAGAAGAACCGATCTCTGAGCCGCTCGAGCGACGGCGCGCGCATGGGTGCACCTCAGCAGACTGCGCCGGATTGCTGATGCGCAATCTTTCGGAGGTCAGCCACGACCCCTCGGCTGAGAAACACCCGCGCGCCGCGCTCTCAGTTCGCCGATCACCACCAGTGCACACGGGTTGCAGTCGTGATCGGCATGCGACGTGTGAGACGAAGTGGGTACTCGCTGTTGATCGTCATGGGCGTGTTGGTCGTGGCGACCGCGGGCGCCGCGAGCACGCTGGTGGTGATCGGCCGCGAAGCCGATTTGCAGGGCTCGACGCGCCGAGACGCCGAGGCGTTCTTCGCCGCGGAAGCGGGCCTCGCCGAGGGGCGCGAACGCGTGCGCCTCCTCGCGGAGCGCACGAGCAACTTCACGACCTACACGTCGATCATGAGCACCCTGACGCCGGTGCCCGGCATCGGGGCCGCCGGCGAGACCTGGTACGAGGTGCTTCCCACCACGTCGTATCCGCTGAGCACCAGCGGCGCCGAGCTCGCCCTCGACGTCAGCGTCGCCACCGCGGGCCGGGAGCTGCGTGACTCGACGGGAGCCGCGTTCTCCGACTTTCCGACCGCGACCAACGTGCGCTACCGCGTCTTCCTGCGCGACGACCGCGACGAGACGACTCCCGTCGCGACCGCCGACAGCAACGGTCAGGTGTGGTTGGTGGCGATGGGCGAGGTGGTCGTCAACGGTGGCAACCCCGTGCGCCGCGTCACCCAGGCCCTGGTCACCTACCGCCCCGGCTCCGAGCGCATCGACTGCGCCGGCCAGAAGGGCGGCTGCGCTGACAAGACGAACGCCGGGTCCCTCGACGCGCGCACGCCCACTGTCTCCGCGGTGAATTCGCTGTGAGCCCGCGCCTCGTCATCGCGCTGGCCCTCGTCGCCTTCCCCGCGCTCGCGGCGGACAGCGCCCGCGGCTTCGTCGTCTTCAACGAGCGCTGCGCCAGCTGCCACACCGCGCAGCACGACGCGCGCGAGCGCAAGCAGAGCCAGGCGCCCGATCTCGCGCTCCGCCTGAAGCAGAAAGACGGCGCCGCGCTCAACGCGTGGATCCTCGAGCCCGCGAAACGCCAGAAGGAAACGCCGTGCGAGACGCGCGCGTTGATCGACGATCGCGAAGCGCTGGCCGATCTCTGGGCGTGGCTGCAGGGCAAGGTCGACGCACCGCCGTCTCCGCGCGCCGAACGCCGCAAGGACGAGCTCGATCGCACC
>JAEUJS010000025.1 GCA_016792935.1 Archangium sp.
GATTCCATGTCCTGCGCGACGGCCTTCTTCCCCCAGCCGAACGCTTCACGCGGAACGCCACGCTCCTCGAGGATGCGGCGCGGAATCGGGCGGTCGTAGCCATTCTTGAGCTGCCACGGCGCCATCTCGTCGCTCGCGCTCACCTGGTGCATCGAGCCGACGCTGCGCGCGAAGAGATAAGGAGCGCTGCACTCCACCACGCCGTACCGCGCCCGGGCCTCGATGAGCGCGTAGCCACTCTGCGCACCGCGAATGATCTGCCCGGTCTGCATCAACGGCGAGAGCCCGTTCTCCCACACGCCATCTCCGGCGTGGCCGGCGAAGAAGATCGTCGGCACGTCGTGCGTGTCGGCCTCGGCGAGCAGCGCGTGGAAGGCGAGCTCCGGAGAAATCTGCGCGGTGGCCCAGCACCACGCCTCGAGCTCGGCGGGGATCTTCGAGTAGTCGAGATCGAGGTAGCGCGGTGACGCTCCGAGCTTCGCGGAGATTTCCGAGCCGTCGTCGTCCGACAGATTGCTCTTCATCAACTTCTGCACGACCTCGGGCACGCGCGTGTTCGAGCGCGGAGCCGTCCAGCTGATCATCGGCGTGTGAACGATCGGCTGCGTGATCGCCAACACCGTGCCGGAGTCGTAGCCACGCGACGCGCTCCCCACGCAGCGCATCGGCCGCTTGCGCTTGCTGTCGGTCGCGTTCTTCCACATGCGCGAGAGCGCTCCGGAGAACTGGCGCACGTAGTCGGCGAAGTTCTCGAAGGTGTGCGGCTTGTCGTGGAACTTGTACGACGCCTCACCGTCGGCGCCGATGTGCAGCGCCTCGAAGATGAGCTGGCTCATCACCGAGAGCCGCGGGTGAATGACGCTGAACTGACGCAGGTAGTTGTGCACGCCGAAGCACATCGACTCGCCCCACAGGCGATGGTCTCGCTCGGGGTCGAGCCGCGCGCCCATTCTTCCGAGCAACACGACGAGCGAGTTCGACGCGTGCCACACGTGCCCATCGCGCGCGTACACGCAGCGATCGACCGTCGAGTGCGCGGCCACCACCACGACGTCCGCTCCATCGACGCGCAGGCCGCTGCCGTACACGTGTTCGCTCTGGTGGAAGTCACCCTTGCTGAACTCTCCGTCCCACATTCCGGCGCACACCCACTTCGGTGAGGGAGAAGGATCGATCTCCACGAAGCGGCCGACCTCGATGTCCACCGTCTGCGCGCGGCGATCGATGGTCGCGTACCAGGCGAGCTTGGGGAGATTCTCGTCGCGCAACACGGTGACGCGTGGGTTGTCGTTGGGTCGTGAAACAGTCATGGCGCGCGGCAACTACTATGGTGCGCGTCATGAAGCGATTCATCGTCGCGGTCGGAGTGGTCGGTCTCGCCGGAGCCGCCATCAGCGGCGCAGCGTGCTGGCGGTTGATGGGCGCGGGCACGTTCGACCTGCGCGCCTGCGCCGGGCCGAACTTTTCCATCACCAGCGCGATGCTCAGCCGCTTCGACTACGCCGAATTGCGCGACACCTCGGGTCAGGAAGCGCGCGTGCTCGAGAGCGCGGGCACGAAGTGCCAGGGCGCCGCGAATCTCGAGGCGTGCACCAAGGCCGTCGAAGACGCGAAGTCCGACACCGGTTGGAACAACGGCAGCCACGGCCGCATGCCGGGCCACCACTACATCGTCGCGACCAAAGGCGACGAGGTGACGGTCGTGACGCAGGTGAATCTCGCCGACGTGCTCAAGCCCATCGACTCGCCCATCAAGGCCGCGGTGATTTCCGGAGTGCAGCGCAACATCTTCCCCTCGTGCGAAGGCTCGGTGCGCTTGAAGGGCAGCGTCTACGAGGTGCACCTCGTCAGCACGAGCTGCTTCGGACCGGTGGACGAGGTCGTCTCCATCGACGCGACCGGCATGCTCAGCGTCGTGCAGTCGGAACAGGGCCCCGCCACGTGTGTCGGCGCGCTCGAGTCTTCGCGCGCGAAGTTGGTCGTGGTCCAAAACGATCTTCTTCACCCAGCAGGCGCGCCTGCTGATCTTGAGGCCGGGGAGTGACCGAACGGTCACGATTGCAGTAGGGAGTCATTCCCATGAAATCCACCCGTCGGCAGTTCCTTCGCGTCACGGCGATCGGCACGGCAGGTCTCGTCATCGGCTGCGGAAAACCCGGAGCCATCACCCGCGAAGACGGCGGCACCGACGAGCTCGATGCGGGCTTCGAAGAGACCGACGCCGGCATGGAACAGCCGGACGCGGGCAGTCCTGATGCGGGCACGACGCCCGACGAACCCGAGCAGGTGATGGAAGCGTTCGGCTTCCCGCTGGGGCTCGCGAGTGGAGACGTCGAGGCGACGCGCGCGGTGGTGTGGACGCGGTACGACGGCATGGCGTCGCTGCGGGTCCGCGTGTGGAGAATGGATGGCGATGTCTACGCCGAGCGCGTGGCCGACTCGCTCGTCGTGCCCGGTGATGGTGGCTACGTGCACCTCGACGTGTCGGGGCTCGTCGCTGGCACTCGCTACCGCTACGCGTTCTTCGAAGAAGACGGCAACGGCGCGGAGGTGGCGCGCAGCGCGATTGGTCGCTTCCGTGCGGCGCTCGCCGCGGGCGTGTCGGAGCCGGTGACTTTCGGCGCGTGCTCGTGCACGCACCAGGGCGAGACGCCGACGCCGCTGGCGCGCGCGGGAGAGCGGACTGATTTGGACCTCTTCCTGCTCCTCGGAGACACCTCGTACAACGACGGCAAGGACACGCTCGCGGAGTACCGCACGCAGTGGGCGGCCAACCTCGCGTCGCCGGAGTATCGAAAGCTGCGCGCGTCGACGAGCGTGCTGGCGTCGTGGGACGACCACGAGGTGACCAACGACTTCAACCCCGAGACGATCGACCAGGGGAAGTTCGCCATCGCGAAGAAGACGTTCTTCGAGAACCTGCCGCTGCGACGCGACACCACGAATCCCGATCGCATCTGGAAGTCGCTGAAGTGGGGCGACACCGCGGAGTTCTTCGTCCTCGATTGTCGCGGTGAACGAAAGCCGTCGACGCGGTTCAACGGAGCGCCGCAGATCTACCTCTCGCGGGAGCAGCTCGACTGGTTCAAGGCGGCGCTGCAGGCGAGCACGGCGCGCTTCAAGGTCATCTTGAACTCGGTGCCCATCACCGACTTCGGCTTCTCGGTCTTCACGGGCGACAGCTGGGTCTCGTATGCGCAGCAGCGCAGCGAGGTGTTGGCGTTCATCGAAGATCAAATGATCAGCGGCGTGTTGTGGGTGTCGGGAGATCACCACTTCGCGAGCGTGGGCTCGGTGTCGGCGAACGGGCGCGGCGCGAATCAGATGGAAGTGCTCGTGGGCCCCGGCGCTCAGGGAGCGAACCTCGCCTACGCGCTCTTGCGTCCTCCGCGTTGGCCGTTTGCGAGCGGCACCAACAACTACACTTCGTTCCGGCTCGATCCGATGACCGGGAAGGTCGAAGTGGTGTTCGTCGATGGAATGGGCGCCGAGTTGTTCAAGCGCGAGTTCACGCTCTGAAGCTGAGCGGAACTTCGAAAAGGTTGATGCCCGAGTGAAAAAGCCTCGGTTCCTTTTGGAGAGGCCGCTGTCCTGACCACTAGACGACTCCTGCGTACGAATGCAGGAGACGGGATTCGAACCCGTGTTCGCGGCGTGAGGTTGTGCGTGTAGGGCCTCATCGGCCGGGCATCTGCAGCATCAGACGAAACCACTCACACGATCTGACGAGCAGAAGGATCACCTCTCCCGGCCCTGCGGGAGAGGGTCAGGGTGAGGGGAAGTCACTATGCTGCCCTCATGTCGTTTCGAGCGCTGATCATCGCAGGAGCGATCGTGCTCACGAGCTGCGACGCAATCGTCAGCGACCCACAAGAAATCTCCGGCGGAGGAAGCGGCGCCGACGGCGGAGGAAGCGGAGCGTCCGGCGGAGGAACTGGCGGAGCGTCCGGAGGCGGACCTGGCGGCGCCGGAGGCGGAACTGGCGGCGCGTCGGGCGGAGGAAGCGCGTCGGGCGGCGGAGCAGCAACGGGTGGTGGCGCGGCGACTGGTGGCGGCTCAACTGGTGGCGGCTCAACTGGTGGTGGCTCCTCGAGCGGTGGCGGTGCGGCGAACGGCGGCGGCTCGACTGGTGGCGGCTCGACTGGTGGCGGCTCGACTGGTGGCGGCTCGACTGGCGGCGGCTCGACCGGTGGCGGAGCGGCAAGCGGCGGCGGCTCCGCAACCGGCGGTGGCTCAGCGACTGGCGGCGGCTCAGCAACCGGCGGCGGCTCGGCGACTGGAGGCGGCGCGGCGAACGGTGGCGGTGCAGCAACCGGCGGCGGTGGCGGCTCAGCAACCGGCGGCGGCGCCGGAACCTACGGCGTTCCCATCGCCGGCTTCCCGAGCTGGCACGAGCGCTCGATGCTCGTCCTCACCAACGCGGTCCGCATCTCACCGACCGACTACAAACTCTCTCCGACGTACGCCTCGCGCACGCCCACGCTGAACATCGCGACGGTGTTGAGCTCGACGTACCCGCCGGTCGCTCCCGTCTACAACCAGCTCGATCTCGATCACGCCGCGCGCAGCCACTCGGTCGAGATGGCGAACAACAACTACTTCAGCCACAACTCCCTCGACGGCGGCACCGCGCAGATGCGAATCCGCGCGTACTACACGCTCTCTCTGACCTGGGGAGAGAACATCGCCGCCGGCAATACGAGCGACAACCGGTGCCGCGCGGGAGCTGAACGAACCACGTGCCGCGCGACGCGCTGCCGAGATCGACCGCCATGGTCATCGGGCTGCCGTTGAGCATCAGCGTCACCGAGGCCGCGGGCATCGTCGCGTAGAAGGTGGCGACGAAGCGCGTGTTGGTCGAGCCGATGAGGAAGTGCGAGCCGTCGACGAGCGGCGGCTTCGGGTTGGGAGCGACGCCTCCGAAGTCTTGCGTCCAGTAGTGGTCGTAGGTCGAGGTGGCGTTGAACGCGTAGCCGACGCCGAGCGCCTGGAAGGTGGAGCGCATCATGTTCGCGCGGTGGCCGTCGCAGCTCGCTCCGTCGTCGCAGCAGACCGTCGAGGTGGGCGTCGGCTTGTCGCAGAGCCACTGGTGCATCGACGCGATGGGGTCGAGGTTGTCGACGGCGACGAAGGAACTCAGGCACCAGCTGGCGCTACCCCGCGACAGGCCAATTCCGCACCACGAGCGAAGCGGGCTGCACCGAAGAATACGTCCCGTGAACGTTCAGCTCACAGCTGACGCCACAGCGCCGCGCGTCGCTTGAACTGATTGTCGTCGAACCACTGCAGCGCCGTGTCCATCCCCTGACCACCGACCATCGCTCCGGCGAGCTCGAGCTGACGGCGCGACACCACGTTCTCCGCCGGGAACTTGCTCAGCGCGGTCGCGATGACCTGCCTGGCCTGCGCGCTCTGCCCCGACCACTTCAGCGCCAGCGCGTACTCCGCGAAGATCTCCGCGGGGTCGATCTCTTCCGTCCACGCGAGGCTGTGTTCCTCGAAGACCTCGATGGCGGCGAGCAAATCGTTCTTCGCCTTCGTCACCTCGAGCACGTCTCCGCCCTTCTTGTAGCGGAGCAACCGCAAGCGGCCCGTCAACGCGCGGCTCCACGCGACGAGCATGTTCCACCCGTTCGCTTCGGCGACCTTGCGCGCCTGCTGAATCAGCGCGTCGGCTTCCTTCAATCTCCACCGCGCGAGCTCGACGGCGGCGAGCACCAGCGGCGCCTCGGCCTTCCCCGCGTGATTTCCAACGAGCACCGACAGGCGCGCGTAGGTGGACTCGAACGACGCCGCGAGCTCGAGCTCTTCCATCTCGGTGAGCACCAACGTCAGGTTGTGCAGCGTGATGGCCTCGCGACGCAGCCAACCGGTGCTGCGCGCCAGCTCGAGTGAGCGCTCGAACGCCTTGCGCGCCTGCGGCAACTCTCCCTGGCCGTAGTGCACGATGGCGCGCGCGTTCCACCCGAGGCACGCGTCCCGCAGGCGGCCGGCCTTCTCGGCGAGCGCGATGTGTTCGTCCGAGAGCGCACGTGCGCGCGAAAATTCTCCGATGCTCGCGGTGGCAATCTCTTCCGCACGCACGAAGGCGATGGCGTCTTCGTCGTGCGCGAGCACCTCTTCGCTCACCTGCTCACGCACCAGCGAGCACGCCTTCATCGCGTCGGCGGCGCGGCCGAGAATCTCACACAAGAACCAGCACCAGCCCTTGGCCCAGCGAATCCACAGGTGCGGAACCGTCGCCCCCTTGAGCTTCACCAGCTTCTTCTCGAGCTCGAGGTACGCCTTCTGCGTCTCGTCCTTCTTCACGAGGTACGAGACACATTCGGCGCGCACCATCTCGAGCGCGGTGGTCGCCTCTTCGACGCTGAGTCGATCCCACCGATCGAGCACGTGCGTGAGCTGCCCTTGCAGCACGCGGCCCACCGCGAGGTCGGGCAACGACGAGCGCGCGGTCTGGCCCTTGCCCGCCGAGGCGATGGTGACGATGGCTTCCTCGGGCAGCCCGAGGAACAACTTCACCTCGGCGATGCGGCGCAGGAGCACGAGGCGGCGCACTCCAGTCGCGGTGCGCAGGGCCGATTCGAGGCGCGCGATGGTCTCCGAGCGCCCGCCGCGCGTGAGTGCCCACGCTTCGTCCCACAGCGACGCGGTCAAGCCGTCGAGCGCCGGAGTGGCGAGCGGAACCAGGTACGACGCGAGTCGGCTGAAATTCGCGGCGTCGATCTCTTCGAGCGCGCCGACGGCCCACGCGCCACCCGCGAGTCGCGCCCCGAGCGTCTGGCCTTGCGAGAGCACCTGCGCGAGCGCGGGCCGCATGCGTTGATCGACGAGCCGCGCGATCTCGTACGGGCCCTGCGTCTGCACGTCGATGACACCCACGCTCGCCGCCCGCGACAGCGACTCTGGAAGCGATGGGTCGATCGCCGACAACGCAGGCATCGGAGCGACGCCGCCCAGACCGCTCAACGTCGCGCACGCGCGCAGCACTTCGTCGCCCAGCGCCTTCACGCGCAGCAGCCGCAGGCCGTCGTGCGTGGTCGGGAGGTGTTCGAGACCCGCTCCATCGCGCGCGTGCGGCCAGAGGCCCGTCGCGAGTCCGGGATTTCCGCCGGCGCGCTGCACGAGTGCCTTCGCCTGGTCGGCGGTCGCTCCGAGCTCGACGAGGCTCTTCTCGAGCTCTTCAGGAGCGGGCGGCTTGAACTCGATGCGACGCCAGCGCTTGTCGGCGAGCCAGTTCTCGCGGCGCGCGCGGAAGGCAGGTGAGTGGCGTTCAGCCGCGGAGTCGAACGAGACGACGACCACCAGCGGCGCGGGCTCTTCGCGCTGACTCAGCGCCTCGAGAAACGCGACCCCTTCATCGTCGGCGAGGTGCGCGTCGTCGAAGGCGATGATGAGCGGCGAGGTGAGCGCGCGATCGATGATCCACCGCGCGAGCTCGAGGGCGGCTCCTTCGCGGCGCGAGTCTTCGTCGAGCTTCGCGGTGCGGAAGTCAGCGCGGCGAATGCCGATCAGCGACGCGAGCAACTCGACGGCGACCGCGGCGCGATCAGCGTCGACGTTCTGCAGCGCCGGAGCCGACGCGAGCGCCTTGAGCACCGCGGCGTCGTCGCCGGTGATGCCGAGGAGTGCGTAGAGCGTCTGCGCGAGCAGCGAGCCGCGGCTGACGTCGACTCGAACGCCCGCGTGTTGCGAGAGCATTCGGGAACGGCCTGTGCCTTCGGACCCGACGAGGAGCACGCGTTGCTGCAACCGCTCTGCGCGTGCGGTGTCGAGGATCGACTGAAGGACTGACATCCCTGACGATTGTAATCACCACCCGGCGGGGTTCGCCGAGTTCGGTGAATGATCGGGTGTCGCAGGAAAATTCCAGTCAGCGACTGGAGCCGAGCGGAACGGCCTTCACCACGCGCGACGGCGGAGGCTGCGGCGCGGGCATGTTGAGGAAGACGTCGAACACGGCGGGGATGAGGAAGCCGAGCGTGTTCGCCGCCTGGCAGGACTCGTCACAGACCGGCTGCGGGATGGGGGCCGGGTACGCCTCGACCGTCACCGCGACTGGCGGTGCGGGATACGCGGTCCACTCGACGGACGCGGTCGTCGGCTGCGAGCGTGCGGTGGACGGATACGCGGTCCATTCGATGGAAGACGGAGGCGCTTCCACGAGCACGCCGCGCGCGTAGACGTCGCCAGTGCCGACGGTCGCGTTCGCGTCGATACCGGTGCTCGCGGTGTTGGTGACGACGGTCGCTCCGCACGTCGCGCAGCCGCCAGACACGATCGCGCTGTTCGCGACCGCTCCGCTCGCGCTTCCGCCGACCGTGCCACCTGAGACGATCGTGCTGTTGGCGATCGTCGTGTTCGCGACGGCGCCGCTCGCGCTGACGGTGCCGCACGTCGCGCAGCCACCAGAGACGACCGTGCTGTTCGCGACCACTCCGCTCGCGCTTCCGCCGACCGTGCCGTGCGCGACTCCACCGCTCGCGCTGCCGACGACGCCGCAGCTCACACAGCCGCCCGAGATGATCGTGCTGCCGGTGATCGTCGTGTGGGTCACTGCGCTCGCGTTTGCGTCCGCTCCACAGCTCGACACGCTGGTGCCGACTGCGCAGGTCTCGCCGCTCACGAGCGCGCTGCTGGAGATCTCTCCCTCACCCCAACCCTCTCCCGCAGGGGCTGGAGAGGGAGTCTGCACGGCGAGCACTGCGGCCACCGGCGCACGTCGTGCTTCCCACGCGGCGTAGTGCGCCTCACGAACCGCGACATCCGCGACCAGCGTCGCACCACGCGCTTCCCACGCCGCGTAGTGCGCCTGCCGACGCGCATCCCTCTCGATGCGGAGCGCTTCCCGCCGCTCCGCCAACTCAGAACCACCGCGACGCTCGAGCTCCGCGATCCACTGCCGCTCGTCGATGTTCGGAATCAGCTCGCCCTGCTCCACCGTGAACACCGCGCCCTCACACGTTCCACCGTTCACCGCTTCGAGGTTGGTGATGGTCACGTCGATGGGCCGGTCACGCAGCAACGCGTACCGCGCATCCGGATCCATGTTCTCGAAGCGCGCCTCGATGACCAGGTTGCCTTCCGCAGTGGTCCAGGTGCGCGGCTCTCCGCTCGCTCCATTGGCGTGCACGAACGCGCTGCCGCGCAGCACCGACGACGAGCCCACCGTCACGCGCACGTACTCACCCCAACGCGACTGCAGCGGCGACTTGCGAAAACCCATCGGCCCGCACACCACCGGAGCCGCGAACGTCTCTCGTTCCGTCGCGTCGATCACCAGATGCGCTGAAGGAAACGAGACGCACCCGACCAGCGCAACCGAAGCCATCAGGACCAGCGAACGCATGCGTGATGTACGGAAAGCAGCGCCAAAAATTCAGTTCTCCACCCAACGGCGTCGCCCCAAGGGGCTTTGCTCAGATTCTAGAAAGACGAACGGCGCGAACCCCCCACAAGGTCCGCGCCGCTCGATGTTTCTCCACCGCCAGAATGCGGGAGAATCTCAGTGAGGCATGCCGTACTTGTCGGCTGCCACGTAAACCCGAAGGTGCATCTCGCCGTCGGCCGTCTTCACGGTCACCTCAGTGGTGCCCGCGCTTCGACCCGTCAACACCACGCGCCGCCCCTGCTGCGAGACATCAACCAGGTCGGGGTTCTCCACTGACACGCTCGAAACCGGAGCGGGCATCGCCAGCGTGGTGCTGTGACCGACAGGCATGTTGACCTGCTTCGGAGCACCCGCGAGAGCCAGAGTGGAGAGGAGAAGAAGCAACCCGACGAAACGCATGCACCGGGACAGATCACGGTTCGTGCCACGGCTCTTTCGCCCATGGATCAGGCACTTGGCGGTCGTCAGAAGGCAGGTGTCTACGCGCGGGCGCGCTCCACTGGAGCAGCACCGCTCCAGATCGGTACGAAATGATCGATCGAGAACAGTGCATCTCAATTGCTGAGAGTGTGAAGGCGTCTGGAATTCCGCCGGATGACGCGCTGGTCGACGCCATCCGCCGGCTTCGACTCGAGCTCGACCTCGTGGACTGACGCCTCGACGAGTGGACTGACCTCTTTTGCCGCGTCCCTCACACTTCACGGCGATGGCCTG
>JAEUJS010000220.1 GCA_016792935.1 Archangium sp.
CGGAAGTCGAGCGACTGCGCGACCACCGTGGTGCCCTCGAAGCGCGCCACCCGGTCGTTGTTGGCGTTCTGCGGGTTGTGGCACAGCACGCAATACTCGGCGCCGCGACGCTGAGAATGGTGCGTGAGGTCGAAGTGGCACGCATCGCATTTCGCGCCGTCGATGATTTCGCGGCGTGGCTGCGGGGTGGTATCGGTGACGGCGAAGGCCCGCGCCGGGCTCCGCGCGACGAAACGCGGTGCCGTCGAGTTGACGGTGCCTTCGAGGCCGACGGTGAAGCTCCCACTCGCCGTGGGGGGAACGACGATCGCCGCCGGGAAGGTGTAGCGAAAGTGTCCGTTGAGGGCGTCGACGGCCGCGAGGGTTCCCGACGCGCCGGAACCCTGAATCGTCTGCTGCACCCACGGGTTGGTCGCCGTGCCGACGGTCCACGACGTCGTGAAGTCGTCGTTTGGTCCGGCGAGCGTGGCGCGAAGCAGAGAAAGCGGTGCGGCCAGGATGTTGCGCGGCTGGCCGTCGAAGCGAACGACGAACTCGAACGAAGGCACCGAACCGCGCGACACAGTCATCAAGGGGAGGATCTGAAGCTCGAGTGAATGTGTCTGATCGAGGTTCGGGTCGAGGTGCGATGAGACGAGGGGAGCGACACCAGTGGTCGCTCCGTGACACACGTCGCAGTTCGCGGTGGGGTTCACGCCGTACCCGTGACGCACCATGCCGGGCGGCGGCGGGTCGACGAAGACGACGTCGTCGTGACACGACGTGCACGCCGCGATCGACGGCCGCTGCTGCCATGCAAGGGCCTGCGCGCCGCCGTGGCACGCCTCGCAACGTCGCAGTGATTGTGGGTAGCGCACCGTCGAGTAGTCGCTCGGGCCGAGCGCGCCGACCAGCGAATAGGTTCCTCCGGCGAGCACGCTCGGGAGCGCCGCGCCGGCGTGGATCTTGTGCACCATCACGCGAAAATCGAGCGTGTTGCCCGTATCGGGCTCGAGCGACTGCGCGGTGTGGCAGACGGCGCACTGCTCAGCCGAATCGAAGTCGCCCTGGTGTGCGTCGAACTTTCCGTGGCACGTCGCGCAGCGCGCGGCTTCCACCACCTCGCGCAGGCCGGCGTCGGTCGTGAAGGCGAGCTCGCGCGCGCTGCGAACCTGGCCGTCACGTTCGCGGCGCGCGACCGCGAGCACCGCCTGCACACGCGTTGCGTCGAAGCCGCTCAGCGCGCTGTCAAACGTGTAGCGGTAGCGGCCCTCGCGCACGTCGACCGTCGCGAGGTTGGCCGCAGCCCATTCCGTCGTCGCCTGCATTCCGCCGTCGACGAGCAAGACGGTGTACGCAGTCAGTTGCCCGGGCGCGCCTCCGGGGGCGACGCCCTGCTGCGCGAGCGCGAAGCGGAGCGTGACCGCGCCCTGCGTGAGCCGCCCCGAAAAGTCGAGCGGTGCGCCGCCGTCGCCGGGGAAATCGTCGAGCGTGAAGTCGACCGTCGCGCGGCTCGCCGACACGTCGAGGCGCGTCACCACCACGTCGACTTCCGGCTCGGTGAACCACGGCGACACGCCGTCGAGCCCGGCGTCGCCTTGCGGACCAACAGGGCCCGTCGGGCCCGCATCTCCTGCAGGCCCCTGCGGGCCGGGTGGGCCGACCTCGCCGGCGTCGCCTGCCGGGCCGCGAGGACCCGTCTCGCCCGCTGGCCCTTCGGCGCCCGCTGGACCCACCGGCCCCTGACACGCCGCCAACGCCACGAACGCCAGGAAATGAACGCGCATCGTGCAGTCATCTCACGACGCAGCAGCGCTCGTCATCGCGCAAGAGTTGCGCTCGGGCCGCGGCAGAAAGACGCGGCGTTCCACACGCTCGCGGCGGGCATCTGACGTGCAGCGCTCGTGCGCGGAGGCCTCATGGACGCTCAATGCACGATCGAGAAACAGGCACCGCAACCAACGCTGTGCGTGCGCACGAGGACACCGGTGCAGAACATCGCGACCGTTCTCGGGAGCGCGTTCGGCGAGATCATGAACGCCATCAGCGCGCAGGGCGCGAAGCCCGCCGGAATGCCCTACGTGGGCTACCGCAACATGGACATGCGCGATCTCGATCTGGAGATCGGCTTTCCGGTCTCGAGCCCGCTCGTCGCTCAGGGCCGCGTGCAGCCCGGTGAGCTCGTGGGCGGCGAGTGGGCGAGCACGCTCCACGTCGGGCCATATGCCTCCGTCGGGCCCGCGTGGGAACGCCTGCAGCACTTCATCACCGCGCAACACCGCAAGCCGGGCCCGGTGGCCTACGAGTTCTACTTCGATGGTCCCGAGACCCCGCCGGCGAAGATTCGCACGCGAATCACGTTCCCGTTGGCGCAGTGACGCGCCGCTGACGGACGACTCGACCCTCGAGCGCGGCGCGGGTGACGAAGCCCAGTGACTCGAGGCGTCGCAGCGCGCGACCTCCGCCAGCGCTCAGCGCCGCACCCATCTTCTCGGCGAGTGACTCGACGCTGCCCGGCTTGCCCTCCTGCAGCGAGGCGATCACCGACCGCAGATTCAAGAAATCGCGCGGCGCATGGCCTTCACGCGCGAGCAGGTCGGAACAAAACCGCCCCCACCCTATGAACAGATCGTCATCGCGCACGAAGCGCTTCCACGCGCGAAAGACCTCCTCGCGGGGCTCAGCGGCGTGGATCTGCTCCGCGGTGACATCGAGATGCGAAGGCACGCGCGGCCCGAGCGGACGAACGGGACGGAGCAACTTGCGGAACCGCTCACCGGTATCGACGCGCTCAGCAGCGAGCTCGACCAGCTCCGGATCATCGGGGAGCGGCCGCAGCGGATCACACAGCGGCCACGCGTTCGCTTCACCGAAGACGACGACGAGCTTTCGCCCGCGCAGCACCTCGAGCGGATCGACGCGCACGCTGTTGCGCGTGCGCCGGAACTTGTGCCGCGAGTTCGCCTGGCTCGACTTGATGTAGTCGAGCTGCTTCTCGACCATCGCGTCGAACGCCGAGAGGATCGGCGTGAAGCGCTTGGGCGCTCGCTCCAGCCGCTCGAGCACGAAGGCCGTCGCTTCGATCGTCGCCAGGCAGTGCTCATCGGGCTCGCGGCGAATGCGGTAGTTGCCCGGCTGATCAGGAAAGAACTTCAGCCGCGGGAGCTTCGAGAGAATCGGGCACTTCTCGACGACCTTCCTGGCGTTGCTCCACGTGCCGTCGACGACCACGAGCGTCTTCGGCGCCTGCACAAGCTCATCGACGTCGGTCGCGCTCTCACTGGGGAACAACACCGCGACGTCGGGCTGCGCGCACGCTGCTTCCAACGCGGGATTTCCCGTCGCCGCGACGCCGATGTGCAGCTCGGAGTTGGGCAGCGAGAGGTGTGCCATGCGGCACGTGCTGATCGGCACCTTCGCCTCGCGCGGGTGCTGAATGAACACCACCCGCGTCTGGCTCGGCACGCGCGTCACCGCATCGCACCAGCACACCGTCTTCGGACGGCGGCAGCGCAGACAGACTTCGCGGTGCGTTTCGAGAGGGACTTCAGCCAACACGCGCCGTCATGTGCCCGGTCCGTCGTCGCACCGCAAGGTGTAGGTTCGCGCCATGCTGACGCTCCTGGCAGTCACGGTGCTCGCCGCTGATCCGCGTCCACCAGCCGCCTCGCCGGCTGACCCATTGGTGGTGGTTGGTCCCTTCACGGTGAGCGACCCGGCCAACGCTCCGCTGTCCCGCTCGATGCAGAGCGTCCTCGAGTTCGATCTCCGCACCAACGGCATGAACGTGCGCACCGACGACGACCTCGACAGCAAGCAGTGGGGAAAGATCAAAGGCGCGACGCACATCGCGGTCGGGAACGTGCTCGTGATGGGCGACACGCTCCGCCTCACCGTGCGCATCGTCGGCACGCGCGATCAACTTCTCCATGGCGGCGGCAAGGCAAACGGACTCGACGATCGCGAGAAGCTCGTGCACGCGGTGTTCATCTATACCGGCGTTCCTACTCCGATGAAGTTCACGCTCCTCAAGGTGAACAAGGAGCTGCTGATGCAGTGGGGCGAGGCGCTCGAGGCGCTGCATTCCGGGGATCCCGCCGACGCGAAGAAGAAGGTGCAGGCCGTCGCAGGCAAGTGGCCAGACTTCGGGCCTGCGCGGGAACGTCTTCAGCAGCTGGGTGTCACGAAGTAGGTCGTCGGGAAAAAAGAAACGACCGAATCGAACCTTTTTCGCGCATCTGTTTCCTAGCGCCGCCCGCCAGAGGAGGCGCGTGGTCCCGGGGAGGGATCGGTGAGTTCAGAACCAGTGCGCGATGACGAGCGAACCGATGGGGCTCTCGTTCTCGCGCTGCGCGATGCAGGAGATTCGATGGCTTTCACCCAGCTCATCAAGAGGCACGAGCGGCCGCTCTACGGCTTCATCGCGCGGCAAGTCGGGCACCGCACGCAGGCCCGCGACCTGTACCAGCAGACCCTGCTGCAGATCCTCGATCGCATCGACACCTGCGCCTCGCCCGAGTCGTTCCGCAGCTGGGCCTTCAGCATCGCCTCGAACCTGTGCCGCAACTTTCACCGCCAGACGCAGATCGCCGGAGAACGGCCGCTCGGTGAGGTCAGCGCGATCGCCAGTCGCATGCCCGACCCCGAGGAAGCGCTCGCCAACAACCAGACCGGCCAGCGCATCGCCGCCGCGCTCGCGAAGCTTCCAGACGTTCAGCGCGAGGTCTTCGTGCTCCGTCACTACACGCAGCTCTCGTACGAGGAGATCGCCACCACCACCAACGTGCCCCTGGGAACGGTGAAGTCGCGCATGAACGCGGCGCTGACGCAGCTGCGCACGCTCCTCTCGTCTCTCGCACAGGAGCAACGATGAGCGCCCATCTCGTCGAAGAGTTGCTGCTGCAGTACCGCTTCGGAACGCTCGACGCCCAGGCGTCCGCGAACGTCGCCGAGCACCTGCGCACCTGTTCAGAATGCACGCGCGCGTTCGCACGCCTGGGTGACAGCCTCGAGCGCCTGTCCGAATACGACGTCGAAGCGAACGCCGACGCGACGCTCGACCGGGCATTGGAGCGCGCCACCGCGGCCCTCGAGCTGAGCCGACGCGCGGAACGCAAGAGCGCCCCCATCGTCGCTGCTCCTGCAGCCGTGCCCGCTGCGCCACCGTCGTCAGAGGCGGCGCCGATCGTCCCCACGCCTGCGCCTGCGGGAATCGACTTCTGGGCGTGGCTCGGGGTTTCTCCCGGAGCCGGCGGCCGGCCGTTTCGCCTCGCGATGACCTCGTTGCTCGCGCTGAGCACGCTGTGGGTCGCCGGCGGAGCGCTCTATTGGGACGGCATCTCGCCACCGCTCGAGACGCGCGTCAGAGGCGAAGCGTCGCTCGAGGCCGGTGGGCACGGGCTGATCAACCTCGAGGTGCGCCGAGGAGAGCAAGGCGTTCCCGAGACGCCCTTCTCGGTTTCTCTGGTGACCGCCACCGGCCGCGTGCTGCTGCAAGAAGGTCGCACCGACTCAGAAGGCAACGCGGCCGTCGCGCTCTCGCTGCCGTACCTCGCCGATCCGTCGCCGCAGCTCGAGGTGAAGACGCGCGCGGGCGTGGACGAAGACGTGGTGCAGGTGCCCCTCAAGCTGCAGCAGTCCTTCCGCGTGCACCTGAGCACCGACAAGCCGCTCTACCAGCCGGGTCAGACGATGCACCTGCGCAGCCTCGTGTTGCGCACACCGCGGCCCGAGCCCGCCAGCGGCAAGTCGGTGGTGTTCGAGGTGCGTGATGCGCGTGACGCACGAATCGCGCAGAAGACGGTGCAGGTCAGCCCCTTCGGCATCGCGAGCTTCGATCTCGAGCTCTCCGACGAAGTGGCGCTCGGCACCTGGAAGCTCTCCGCGACTGTCGACGGCACGGTGGCCGACGCGCAGGTCGAGGTGAGCCGGTACACGCTGCCCAAGTTCAAGCTCGCCATCGCGCCGCGCAAGCAGAGCTACCTCGCCGGAGAGCGCCTCGAGGCGCGCGTCACCGCCCGCTACTTCTTCGGTCAGCCGGTGGTCGGCGCCTCGCTGCGCGGCGTGGTGATGCTCGGAGACGGCGCGGTGCTCAGCGAGGTGAAGGGCAAGACCGACGCCGACGGCACGTGGAAGCTGCAGGCCGAGCTCCCGGCGAAGTTGGCGGCGGTGCAGCCCGAGCCCGTGTTCATCAAGGTCGAGGCGATCGACGCCGCGGGGCAGCAGGAACAAAGCGAACACCCCATCACCGTCTCGCGCGACCTGCTGAGCATCGTGGTCGTCGCTGACGGCGCGGCGGTGGGCGGCACCGAGAACTCGTACTTCGTGTTCACCACCACGCCCGATGGTCAGCCGGTGCCGTGTGACGTCGAGGTGCAGCGAGTGCAACCCGCGGCGCCGACGGTGGGCTCGCTGTTGAGGGGCCTCTCGGTGCTGCGGCCCGCGGTCTTGCCTGTCAGCACGCGAACCATCGGCGTTCAGGGAGCACTGCCGCGCGAAGCAGCGGTCAGCGTCATCAACGCGCACCTCGGTGAGCTGACGAGCTGCTACGCGCGAGCGCAACGCGTGACGCCGCTCCTCGCGGGGAAGCTGGTGTTGCAGATCGACCTCGCGCCCAACGGCAACGTCAGCGCGGCGAGGACGAAGGCCAGCAGCCTGCAGAGCCCGGCGCTCGAGGCGTGCGCGCTGGCCTCGGTGAAGACGTGGCGCTTCCCGGCGAAGGCAGGGGTCATCACCGTGCCCTTCCTCTTCAGCGGAGCGCTGCCGCCAACTCCGCCGTCGCCGCCCCCTGCTCCCGAGCCGTCGGCTGATTTGATCGGCGATCCCGTGCGCGCGCGCACGTCGGAGAACGGGCTCGGGCAATTCAAGATGGCGACTCCAGCGGGCAGCGTGACCTTCCGTGTGAAGGCCGAAGACGCCGATGGTCGAAAGGCGACGCGTGAGGTCTCGCTCTGGGACACGAGCGCGCTGGCGCTCTCCGCCGACAAGGCCTTCTATCGACCGGGAGAGCCGATTCGTGCCGAGCTGCGCAGCGGCGGGCCGGTGAACGCGGAGATCGTCGAGGCGCGCAGCCAGGGGCGTCTCATCGCGCGCGCGCGCATCACGAAGGTCGACAACGACTCCATCGCGTCGCTGCTGCCGCCCAGAGACTTCGTCGGTCCACTCGACCTCGGCCTCGAAGGGGGCCTCCCGCTGCGGCGCGTGATGGTGGCTGAGCCGTCTTCGCTCGTCGTGAAGCTGAGCACCGACAAACCGAGCTACCGGCCCGGAGAGCCGGCCACGGTGCGGTTCACGGTGACCGACGCGCAAGGCAAGCCGAAGGTCGCTGCGCTCGGCCTGTCGGTCGTCGACGAGAGTCTCTTCGCGCTCACCAGCGACAAGCCCGAGGTGGTGCGCGCGTTCTTCCTCGTCGAGCGTGCGCTGTTGCAGACGCGCTTCGGCAGCAACGTCGGTGCGCTCCTCGCCGCGAACTCGTGGACCGATGAGCAGCAGCGGCTCGGGCGACTGCTGCTGAGCTTCGCGGCGAAGGAGCCATCTCCCGCGCTCGCGACTTCGTACCTGCAGTCGACGCTCGAGCCCAAGCTCATCGAGCGGCATGCGCAGCGGCGTCTGTGGGCGCAATCGGCGGGTGTGCTCGGAGCACTGGCCGTCTTCATCCTGGTGTGCGCGGTGGTCATCGCGCTGGCCACGCGGTTCACGCCGGTGGCGGGTGGAGCGGTGCTTGGTGTCGCCGCGTTGGGCGCGGCCTTCCTGCGGCTCCCGTGGCAGGTGCAGGTGTTCGGCGCGTTGATCATTTCCTTCGCCGCGATGACCGTCAGCCGCACGAAGGGAAAGTCAGAAGTGGCGTCGTCGCTCTTCTTCCTTCCACTGCTCTGTGTGGCGTTCGGGTTGTTCACGTGGTCGCCGCTCCGCTTCGAGCCGCCCGATGAGCCGATGGTGACGTCGTCTGCGTGGCCTCCGGTCGGCACCACGGCCGTGGCGCCGATGCCTCCCACGCCCAAGCCGTCTCCCAAGCTGCCGATGAAGCCCGCCGAGAAGAAGTCTGAGGTGGCGAAAGGCACCGCCGCCGGGCTGGGTGCGTTGAAGGCCATGACGGCCGACCTCTCGCTTCTCGGGGCGAAGGCACCGGCCCCTGTCGAAGAGCCGCCGCGCCGCGAAGTGCGCGTGCGTCAGCACTTCCCCGAGACGCTGTACGTCAACCCGCAGCTGATCGCCGATGAGCGAGGCGTCGCGGAGTTCACCTTGCCGCTCGCCGATTCGATCACCGCGTGGCGCATCAGCGCCCTCGCCTCCTCCGCCGACGGAAAGTTGGGAACGCTCGACGCGCCGCTCAAGGTCTTCCAGCCGTTCTTCGTGGATCTCGACGTGCCGGTGGCGCTGGTGCGCGGAGACGAAGCCACCATTCCCGTCGCGCTCTACAACTACCTCGACACGCCGCAGGACCTTCGGCTCGAGGTCGAGAAGGCGCCGTGGTTCGAGCTGGTCGGCGACGCTCCGGCGAAGGTGTCGATCGCGCCCAACGGCGTCGAGGGCCGCGCGCTGCGCATTCGCGTGCTGCAGGCCGGAGAGCACCAGCTCAACGTGCGCGCCGATGGCTCGACCGAGAGCGACGTGGTGGCGCGGGAAATTCTGGTGACCGAAGGTGGCCGAGAAGAGACGGTCACGGTCTCGGGCACGCTGCGCGCTGGAAAGCCGTCGCGTGTCGCGCTCGAGGTGCCCGAAGCCGCGGTCGGCGCGACGCCAGTGTTGGTACGCCTGGCTCCGTCTCTCGCAGCCGCGGCGCTCGAGGGCATCGAGGGCACGCTCCAGCAACCGACCGGGTGCTTCGAGCAGACCTCGGCGGCGACGTATTCGGATCTGCTGGTCGAAGAGTTCCTGCGGCGCGAAGGGCGGCTGACTGAGGAGCTCGAGCGTCGGAGCACGCGCCTGCTGTCTCTGGGCTACCAGCGACTGGTGGGCTTCGAGGTGGCCGGTGGTGGCTTCGAGTGGTTCGGGCGCAGTCCGTCGAACCAGCTGCTCACCGCGCTCGCGTTGATGGAGTTCTCGGATCTGCGGCGCGCCATCTCGGTCGAGCCCGCGTTGATCGAACGCACGCAACGCGCGCTCTTGTCGCGGCAACAGACTGATGGCTCGTGGAACATCGACGCGCAGGTGCTGGCCGAAGGGCTGTGGCGCTCGGAACACAAGGGGCGCGTCACCGTCACCGCCTACATCGCGTGGGCGCTCGCCGAGTCGGGGCTGCGCAACGCCGAGCTCGAGCGCGCGCAGCGCTTCTTGTCGGAGAACCTCGAGTCGACCGACGACGCGTACGCGTTGGCGTTGATCACCGCCGGCTTTGCACGCACCGCACATCCCGAGGCGGCGAAGGCTGCGGCTCAGCTCGCGAGGAAAGCGCAACGTGTCGACGGTCTGGTGAGCTTCAAGCCCGCGAGCGCGACTGCGTTCTACGGGCGCGGCACGGCGGGAGAAGTCGAGACCACGGCGCTGGCGGCGTACGCGCTGGCGAAGAGCGGCGTCGAGCCCGGGCTGATGAAGGGCGCGCTCGACTTCCTCCTCGCGCGGCGATCAAGGCACGGAGCGTGGCCGTCGACGCAGGGCACCATTCTCGCGCTCAAGGCGCTGTTGGCGGGCACCGACACCAGGGGCGTGCCGACGGTGAACGTCACCATCAATGGCACTCCCGCTGGGAAGTTCGCGCTCTCGGGTGGCGCGGTGAAGGTGCTGCAGCTCGGCGATCGCGCGAAGCACGGCTTGAACGTGATCGAGCTCTCGTCCGATCTCGACGCGCCCTTCCTCGCGACCGCCACGTACACGCTGCCCTGGCGTCAGGCCGGACAAGACGACGGCAAGCCGCTCGCGCTCTCGGTCGAATAC
>JAEUJS010000266.1 GCA_016792935.1 Archangium sp.
CTCTGCGCGCGAACGCAGCTTCTTGAACGCGATGTTTCCGGCCGCGTAGCCACCGACGATCCACAGCTCGGCGAGGGGAGCGATGCGGCGCAACTCCTCATGCAACGAGAGGAGATCCTCCATGCGCTTGTGCGGAACGACGCGGCTCACCGACACCACGCGTGGACGGCCAGCTGAGGCGAGCTTCGAGGTCAGGCGTTGATCAGCGCAGTCGATCGTGAAGCGCTCCGGCTCGACGAACAGCGGAGCGACGAGCACGCTCCGATGCCCGGCCTCTCGCAGCTCTCGCGCGTTGAACTCCGAGACGCCGATCGAGAACTCGACGAAGTCCGCCATCGCGGCGAGCTGCGCACGTCCGGCGATCAGCGGCTCTGCGAGCTGCGTGCCTGCGTAGAAGCGCGCCGGCGTGACGTTGTGGAACGCGACGGCTTTGCGACACGGCAGGTGCAGCAATTTCCCCGCGAGCGAGGACGCGATGCCGTGGTGGTAGAGGACGAGATCGTCCGCAGCGACGCGCAGCTCGGAGAGCGGACGAACGAGCGAGTGCCACGGCTCGGCTACTTCACCGGCGAAGATCTGCCCGGAGGCTCCGAGGTGACGGAACACGCGCTGCCACGCGACGGCCGCCTGCCCCATCGCGTCGCCAGGCGTGAACGTCGGGAGGAGCTGGTGAACCCGCACGCACTCCGCGTACCTCAGTCGGCGCTGAACTGCATTGAGGTCGAAGGGCGGCAGTTCACTTCCACTTCGCGAGGAACGCACCGAGCGCGGACCAGTACACGTCCGAAAAGCTCAGATCGTTGTGTCCGCGCTCCGGAATCAGCACGAGCTTCTTGTCCTTCGAGCTCAGCGCCTCGAACGCGCCCTGGGCCTCACTCGGAAGAATGAGATTGTCCTCTGCTCCGTGCAGCACGAGCGTCGGCACGCGACACCGCTTCAACTTCTCGCGTGGATCGAACACGGCGCGCTCTTCCGCACTCAGCGTCATCGAAGGAAAGCCACGCCGCGCGAGGAGCGCGAGCAAGTCACTCCCTCCACTCTCGAGCACCAGTCCGTCGATGAGGCCTTCGCGGCCAGCGAGTTCTGCCGCAGCCGCAGCTCCGAGGGACCGACCGAACACAATGCGTGGACGCGAACGCGGCACCGTCTCGAAACACTTCACGGCGTCGGCGTAGATGTTCCGCAGCGTCGGCACTCCGGTGCTCTGCCCGTAGCCGCGGTAGTCGAAGAGCACGAGCTCGACTCCGAGCGCGAGGAAGCGCGGAGCCAAATCGTCGTAGTCGTGCACGACCTCACCGTTGCCGTGGAAATAGACGAGCGTCGCCTTCGCGTCGGCCTTGGTGTGCGTGCGGCAATGCAGCCGAACGCCCTTCTCGACTTCGACGAACGAATCGCGCGCACCCGCAGGCGCTGGAGAGGAATCGCGACGAGGAAAGAAGAGGCGTTGGTTGAAGTCGACCGAATCGAAGAGCGAGCTCACGCCAGCGCTTGCGCGATCAACTGCTCCGACTCGGCGTCGAGCGAGACGAACTCCGCCGCGATGCCATCGGGACGAACTTCCTTCACGCGGCAGAAGGCGCTGACGAGATGCGCGTCCTTCTTCGGAGCGAACTGCACATGCAGCGTCGCCTTCGGCGCCAGGAGCTTGGTGGTCGAGATGAACAACCCGCCGCGCGAGAGCTCGCTCGCGTAATCGACATCGACCGAGTCATCGACTGCCGCCTGGTGCTGAACGAGAAAGCGCGTCATGGGTGGCGGATCAATGTCGAGGTGTCAGAGATTTTTCAAGTGGGCGCCCGTCACGCCCATGACGCGAGTAAGTCTCGGTACATGCGCGCGTTGATTCTGATGTGTGTCTTTTCGGCACCCGGTCTGGCCCTCGCTGATTCGCCGCTCACCTCCATCGACTTCCACGAGGCGTACGCGAACGACGAGGCGGTGAAGGCGGCGAAGGCGGGCAACACCGAGCGCGTGTTCTCGTTCCTCGCAGGTGGCAGCCCGAACGATCGCAAGCTCGCCGTCGCCAACGCGCTCGGCTGGAGCAACGACTTCGCGACGGGCTTCATCTCGTTCCTCGCGCAGAGCAAAGACGTGAAGCCCGAAGCACTCGGGGTCGGTCAGCTCACTCCGTCGCAGCTCTTCGCGGTCGCGTACCTCGTCGCGTTGTCGAACTACCTCGAGCTGAACGCGCTCGACCCGAAGCGCGGTGGTCTCTTCGCGATGAAGCCGATCGCGTTGATGCAGGCCGCGGCGACGGCGCAGCCCACCGACTTCACGGTTCAGTACACGCTCGCGATCGTCAAAGCCCAGCGCGCGATGGCCGGGAAATGGTGTGACGTGTTCTCGATTCCGAAGGCGGTGGAGAACGCGTTCCCTCCGGAGAAGCGCAATCTGAAGCCGGAAGCGCTGAAGCTCGCGAACGACTACCTCGTGCTCTACGAGGACAACTGCGAAGGCTCGAAGGCGGCGCAGAAGAAGAACACCGACGAGCTGAACCAGTACTACTCACTCTCGACGGTGGGCTCGCCGATGCAAGTCGTCGGAGGCACGCAGGGCGGCGTCGTGGTCTGGGATTCGAAGCGCTCGACGGAGAAGCCGACTTCTGCTGGCGGCGCCGCCGGGCTGAAGCCCATCGCAATTCATCCCGGCTTCATCTGCCGCGGCATGACCATCAACCTCGCCGTGTGGATCGGTTGCGAGAAGGAAGTCGTGCGGTGGGAGGGCGTGGCGTTCACGACGGATCTTTCGCGCACGACGAAGGGCACCGGCGACTACTACCAACTGATGAAGGGCCCGCACGGCGAAGTCTGGGTGCGGCTCGGAGCGAAGGTCTGGCAGTTCGACGAGGCGAAGGGGAACTTCGCGCCGGTCACTGCTCCGTGGAGCTTTGATCCATACGACGCGCTCTTCTTCGAGGGGCAGCCGTACTTCATCGAGTTCCTGAAGACGATTCGCGTCGGCACGACGACGGTGCCGTTCAAGAGCGAGCTTTATCCCGGGACGGATCCGCGGCAGTTCCGCGTCGATCTCGACGGCACGTTGTGGATCGAAGACTTCGAAGCGGGCCTCTTCCACCTCGAGCGCGGGCGCTTCGTGCGACAGCCAGGCCTCTCGGAGAAAGGAAGCGGCGTCGCGACCGATGTGCAGCGCAAGGTGCGCTACCTGCTCCACTACACGAAGGGCGTGATCGTGCAGCGAGAAGGCCAGGCTGATCAGCTCGTCGATCTCTCGAGCCTCGAGAACATGCGCGACCTGCTGCTGGACCCTGAGACGGGCGACGTGTGGGTCGGAGGCTGGACCTCGCTCGTGCGGCTGCGGCCCGACGGCCAGTCGTTCGGCAAGCAGGAGTTCCGCGTTCGCTGAAGCCTCAGCGCTTGATGAAGATGTTGCGCAGGTCGAGGACCATGCCGGGCACCGATGAGCAGGTGACCTCGGACAGATCTTTGAGGGGCTTCACCGAGCGGTACTTCTCGCCGGACGGGGAGCGATGCACGACGAGTTCGCGCTTCTTCACGTCGACGACCCAGGACTCCGGAATTCCGGCACGCGCGTAGATGCGCGCCTTCCGCTGGAGGTCGTCCCGAAGACTCGTGTTCGCGACTTCGATCGCGAGGAGAGCAGTGGTCGCATCGCGCCCGTCTCGCTGCGTACCGGCCGGGACGATGGCGAAGTCGGGCTCGGGCTCGTTCTCATCATCAGGCGCGATGGGCAGCTGCGTTCGAAGCCGGAGATCATCAGGCAGCGCACGCACCAGAATTCGATTCAGTTCCTGGACTGGGAAGGCGTGGGCCGCGTCCATCGGCGACATGACGATGATTTCCCCTTCCAACAGCTCGACCTTCAACCCTTCGAACGCGCCCTGCTCGTCGAGCTGGTGGTACTGCTCGCGCGTCATCCGGAACTTTCCGGGCTTCTGATGACGCGGCGGGCTCGCCCTGTTCAGCGCTTCCATGGCTCGCATTCTCTCACGATCTTGCGGCAGTTCGCATAAGGCCACGCGTCGTGCCGGTCGCGCTGGACGCCACTCTCTGGGACGAGCCCATCACGGGGATTGGGCTGTACACGCACCAGCTGCATCGCGCGTTGGTCGAGACGGGGCTCGAGGTGCATCGCTGGGGCGCGCGCAAGTCAGGCGAAGCGCCGCGCGGCTTTCACACGCGCACCGGGTGGACGCTCGGAGAGTTGCCGCACTGGCTGCAGGCGCGGCCTCCGACGGTGTTTCACGCGTTGTCGAATTTCAACTTGCCGCTGCTTCGCTCGAAACGCGTTCCGTTCGTCCTGACGGTGCACGACCTCGTGCCACTGCTGCTCCCGGAGACGGTGAGCACGCGCTTCCGTTGGCAGTTCCGGTTGTGGCTCGCGCGCTCGCTCGAGGTCGCCTCCCAGGTGATCTGTGTGAGCGAGACGGCGCGGCAGAGCGTGCTCGAGCGTTTCGACGTCGATGCGCGGAAGCTGCACGTCATTCACCACGGAGTGGATCACGTCGATCGCGTTCCGGCTCCCGATGCGACGACCGTGAAGTGGCTCGACGCGCTCGGCCTCGGCGAAGCGTTCGTGCTCTACGCCGGAGCGCTCGATGCGCGGAAGAACGTCGAGCTCGTGCTGCGCGCGGTGGAGCGGCTGTACGACGGCGGTCAACGCGTCACGCTCGTGCTCGCGGGACAGCGGTGGTTCGGCTCGGGACCGATTGAACAGGAATTGGCGCGCGTGAAAGAGAAAGGCGTCGACGTGCGCGCGCTCGGCTACCTGGCAGACCCGGTCTTCTACGGGCTGATGAAGCGGGCGGGCGTGTTCGTCTTTCCGTCGCGGTACGAGGGCTTTGGTCTGCCGCCCCTCGAAGCGATGCGCCTCGGAGTGCCGACCATCATTTCGACCGAAGGCTCGTTGCCGGAAGTGTGCGGTGACGGAGCGCTGCAAGTTCGGCCCGATGACGTCAGCGGACTCGCTGAGAAGTTGAGCGAGTGGACGCGCAGCGCGAGCGTTCGTCGCGAGTGGTCAGCACGTGGAGCACGTCGCGCATCCTCGTTCTCGTGGAACGTCACCGCGCAGCGGACAGCCAGCATCTACGGCACACTGTGAGGCCGTCACGGCTCGAAAGGCAGCCGCGATCGGCGACTCGACGCCGACCGCTTCAGGCTGCCATCCCACTTCTTGCAGTGAGCTCGAATGTGAAGCGTTATTCAAACGCTATTCAAATCCGCGCTTGCTGAGGGCTTTCAGCTTCCTCGAATCAACAACTACGATCCCTCCGCCACCCTTCAGGTGGCCACAGCGGGCGGTCGGCCAAAAAACCACTGTAATTTCTTCCCCGTCGCGACTGACGTGAACGTTGTAGCTCAACAACTGATCCAGACACTTTGTTGCCTTCGCCTGCGGACCAAGGAGAGCTTCAGCTGCAACCGGGATAGCAGCGGCGAGGTCGGACGAGAGAAAAACTGCACTATCGTACGTTAAGCGCTCTTGAAGGGCCGGTGAAACGCCGCCATCTGCGAAAAGCAGAATCAGAACAAACTTGGTAAGCATCAGTATGGCTCCACGCTTGGAAAATACACTCGATCGCCCGTGTCATGACGTTCGACCGACTTAATTCCAGTGTTTGGATCAACACTGATCCGTGGCGCGAATCGCACCATCTGCCCATCAGGACCAATCAAGTATCCCGGGTACTTGCGATCGAGGTTCATCTTGATGTCCGGCGCACTGAATTCCGACGTCCATGGGTGTGTGTGGTAGTCGCCAAGCGAGTCCGGATCGTCATCGCCTGCAGGGGATTCTGCGCGCACATCGCCCTTCTTGATTAGAGGGCCTGGTTTTGGCATCTCGGCCACACACTCCGTGGCAGAAACCCTTCGAATCTGACCAGACCACTCACGCTCCCTGAGTTGCTTCTTCGATTTGTTCTTCCGAACCCATTCGAGCGCGTCGCGAGCCGCTTCATCGACACTCTTGAATTTGTCTCCAGGCTTGAGACCAGTTGAGTCGGTCCATCGAAGAGGATTGTTGAGAGCGTACGCGTAGGTCGCGACGGAATAGCCGCCGCCCGCCATCGAGCCCACGTAGCCCGGCGATCGCAGCAGCGGCTCGGGCGACAGGTAGCGACCGGTCTTTGGGTCCATGTTGCGGTGCCAGTTCTCGAAGAGGTCGTGTTCGGCGTCGTAATACTGCCCCGGCCCTCGGAAGTTCGTAAAGAGCGGAAGCGCGCTCGACCCGCGCATGAACTCGATTGAGTCGTTCTGAATTCCAGGGCCATCACCCGGGCCGCTCGGGAAGGTCGCCAGGATTCGGAGGAGGACCGACGAGTTGCTCGGCGCGACCCACGAGCTCACGGCGTACGCCTTGGGCACGCTCGACACTGGATAGATCGTTTGCCCGTCGAGCGTGATGACGTTCGAGGTTGCGACGACGTAGTTCGCACGCGAGCGAATGCGGCTCGTCCCGGGCGGAAGGCTGATCGTCGCGAGATCCTGAGGCTGGTTGTTGTTCGCTCCCGCGATGACCGGAATTCGATTGACGTTGCCGAAGGCGTCGTAGCTCACGGCCTGCGTGATCTCCTTGCTCGAGTCGCGCACCATCAACACCGGTCGCTGCTGGAGATCGGTGACCAGGTGGTAGAGCCCACACTTGCCGCCGTCCGAAAGCTTCTCGCAGGCTGTCGATGACGAGTCGCTCGTCGGTTGCCGAGCGAAGGTCCCTCCGCTGGAAACCCACAGGCTGCGGAATGCGGCAACGGGAGCTCCCGCGAGGTAGATGTAGTCCTCAATCGTGTACGACGCGCCCGTGTTGGGAGTCGTCGGCGGCTGATCAACCAGCATCTTGTTGTCGAACGAGTAGAAGAACTCTTGCGTTGCGCCAGTCGGCAACACCTTCAGGCGACGACGACCAAACGCGTCGAAATAATACGAGTAGGTCGAGACGGCGTAGGTCGTCGCCTGATTCCACGCATTGTTCTTGTTGTAAATCGAAGCGGTGTGGAAGACAGAATCGAGCGATCCATTCGCCGCACCGTAGGAGAAATTCGTGTAGCCGTAGTACCAAGCGGTCGCGTTCTGCGTCACGCGGCCGTCAGCGTCGTAGCTGAACGTCGGGCCGGAGAAGCGCCCCTGGCATGCTGACGTGCCGTTGGGTGCCGTGACCTGGAGTTGATCAGGCGAGTTCGAATTCTGAGTCAGGTAGTTGGGGCAACCATCGAACATGACCGTGCCCGTTCGATTCGAGCGCCGGTCGTAGATCATCGTCATCGCCGTCGGCGCAGTAATCGGAGCTCCGCCTTGCCCGTGGGTCATTCTGGGAGGCGAGTTGCTGCGGGTCTCGCTCGTCAGGCGCTCGGTGAAGTCGTACGCGAAGGTGCGCACCTCCTCCGTCGTCTGCCCGAGCGTCGGGAAACACGTGAACTCCTTCGTCACCTGCTCGCCGTTCCACGCGAAGGACTTCACCATGACGGCGTTGCTCGCCTTCACGACCGCCAAGCCGGACTGACGAAGTGTTGCGTCTCCATTGGGTTCGGAAGACGGTAACTTTGTGCTCGAACCAGCGACCTCCGTGCAGAGATCCGTTCCGGCGGCGTAGTTCGCGAGGGTTCTCGTGACCGTGTGGGGATCGGCCCCCGGAGAGAACACGTACGAATAGAGCCCGGAGTACGGGAGCCACTTGACATTCGAGATGATCTGGACGGGCACGCTCCAGGAGTTCGAGGACTGCCAGTTGGTCACGAGCACCTCAGCCACGCGATCAGCCTTGGCTCCAGTGCCATACACATAATTGACCGTTCGGCCCTGTGGATAGCGAATCGAAAGCAGATTTCCATTCTTCGAATACCCGTACCGCGTTGTCGGGTAGTAGGCGGAATTCGTGTATGCCCCGTCGCAGAAAGGAGTCGCTCCCGTGCGAATTCCATACTCCGCGAGCACGTTGCCGCTGGGATCGTACGCGTAGCGCGTGTCGCCCAAAGTGTCAGTCCGACGGGCGAGACGTCCCATGGAGTGCGCCTGTGCCGTGCTCGGACAACCGGATGGCGTGGTCGCAAGCTTGTCCCACGTCAATGCGAACAATTGCACGTCGCCACCCGTGCCGCGCTTGCGCTTGAGCGCCAGGCGGCCGAGCGCGTCGTAGTCCATCTCTTCCCAGGTCGTCGCGGCGCGCATCGTCGCAGTTTGCCGACGAATCGCTTTGTGAAGCGCATTGTACTCATACCGCGTCTCGCTCGGAGTAGCAGAGCCGCCAACTGGCAATTTCACGGAAACGACGTCTCCGAAGTCATCAATGACGTAGTCGGTGGGAGGGCTTCCCGCACACGTGCTGAGACCTCCGCTTGAATGGTCGAGCACGCACGCATCGGTTGCTGCGCACCCCTGATTCGAGCGGCGAACATTGCCTTGCATGTCGTAGTCGAGGCACGTGCTTTCGGTCTGTGCAGGAATTGGGTGGCGATCCACCCGGGTCAACCGGTCCGCGCGGTCCCAAATATTCAGAGTGCACAGCGGACTCGGCGTCGTCCCGCTCATGCAGAAGTCCGGGGCCAGAGTGAACGTGTTCCCGACGCTCAGCAGGTTGTCGTTTCCGTCGAAACGCCGCCGCTCGGATACTTCGTCGTTCCAGCCTCGGCTCACGAAGGTGGGGCGACCGGAAGCATCCCGAATGATCTCCTCAACCAGGGGCATGCCGACGTCCGAGCTTCGGTAGAACTTGTTCGTCAACTCGCCGGCGGCGTTGTAGGTGAACTCGATTCTCTCGCTAAACTGCGAGCCGTCCGTGTTCGTGCTCTTTGCCTGAAATTGCACCCGCGGAAGAAGCGTCGTTCCCCAGTTGCAAGCAAACGCAGTCGAGGAGTGTCGGCAGAACACCTCGAAGTTGCCTTGCGGGTAGGTGATGAGTTTCAAGGACCCGTCGCTCTCGTAGTCGAAGCGAGTGATGGCAGTGCCGCCGTCGCCTGTCGAGCGCGTGATCGACTGGAGCTTGTCACCATTCATCGCGTAGAAGGTTTGATCTGAGTTGGGGTCCGTGACCGTTTGCGGAAAACCTTCGGCGGTAAAGTTCGAGAAGTCGGTCTGCAGGCCAGAGTTGCAATCGGTTGGGCTGGCGTAGCGCGTCACGCGAAGCAACCGACCGCGCGCGTTCACTTCTGCTGCCGCGTCGTCGTACAAGAATTCGGTGACCGGATAGGTCGTTCCTGAACACCCAGACGCGTTCTCATCGGAAATGTCGCAGGGCCCCTCGACTCGCAGAATTCGTCCGCGCGGATCGGGGGTCGTGTCGCCGCAGACACGAGCGCGGCGGTAGAAGGTGCCGCGAGTTTTGATGGCGACGGCTCCGTCAAGTTGCAGCGTGTTGCCCTTCTGCCACTCGAGCTCCATGAAGACCGTCTGAGTTCCGTTCATCATTCCGCCATCAACGAAGCGCTGGTCGAAAATCGCCTTCGGCAGCGACGCGTTGGTGATCGTCGAAGGGAGTTCGACTCTCGAGTTCAGACGCACGCCGTTCAGGCTCTGGATGGACGCTGCTGGGTTGAGGTCTGCCCATTCCAGCGCTTCAGGGTGAGTCATCGAGGTCCCTTGAAGATCCGGGAGCATTCCCATGCCCGTGGCCCAGGCGGTCGGGGTCTGACCTGCATCAAGCGGAGCGATGCGAGTCGCTGTCCACCAACCACGGTTGTTCTTCTGCGCGAACGGCACCGCAGGCTGGCCTCCGTCACGACCGTCTGAGCAGAGGTACGTGGCTCCAGTCGGTTGAAGCGGGCGCACGAGGTTGATCTGGACCGCCGGCCCGCCGGTGTCCGCTCGACGACAGCCGTAGGCAGAGCCGCCATCGCACGACTCAGTGCGCATCGCGAAGCTCGCGAGCCCCTGACCCATGATGTCGTCGTTGTAAGTCGTGAACTCCTCGTGACGTTCTGCGGAGGTGAACGTTGGCGAGCCGCCGCTGGTCACGGAGAGAGCGGTGCGTCGGAACTGCCGCTGAAGCGGAACTCCAGCCAGGAAGCCTCCATCTTCCGTCGTGTCGTCGAAGAGCGCGTTGCATCCAAGGTAGGGAGTTTGAAATCCCTCACTCAACTCGTCGGTGTCGAAGCTGAAGCTGAAGTCGGGGCCCTCACCGTTGCCCGCATAGCTCGTCGCTGGTGAGCCATTGAGAATGTACTGGTGAGTCGCCACGAGCCGGCCGGCGCCACCGTCGTAGGTCTGATTCACGGTGAAATTCCAGCCATTGCCGCTTGGTGCGTACTGATGGGTCTGCGGAGCAGTGACTGGACCCCCGAGGCTGATTCGGCCTGGGCTCGCGCCCGGGTATTGGTACTGCGCGAGAACGACATCAAGCGTGCCCGACGTGTTGTAGGGGCGATACGCAACGCTGGTGAGCAGGCAGTTCGTGTAGTTGTACTTGAGCATGGCGCCGGAAACGAACGTCACGGTGTCGATTCGATGTGGGCACCCTGAACTCTGATATGCAATTACAACTTTGGGCCGACCTCCGGGCGTGAGGATCGAACTGAGAAGAACGGGAGCGACGTTCGGATCTGAATTCAGCTTGTACTGGTAAAGCCATTGCTCTCCATCATCCTTGATCACGCGATAGCCGGCGTTTCCAGCGAGAGACTCGAGCCGCATCGGAGTGCCCGGATTCTTCCGATTCGGGGCCTGGAACCCCGCGCTTCCGGTTCGATTGAAGATGGTCCACTTGAACTTCCCTTCGAAGACGAGGGCGAGCGGTGCAGACGCCTCAGGAGGGCCGACCGGCACGATGAACGAGTACAAGTTGTTCGACCACGTCGGGCGCACCTCTCCTGCGACTGTGCCGTGCGGTGAGTCGGGGACTCCTGCAGGCCAAGCCGCTCCGATGACGGTGTTGAGCGGGCTCTTCGAACCGCCTGCCGCGCCGATCGGCATGAAGAAGCGACGCAGGGTGAATGGGCCCTCTCCTGTGTCGACCGTGAGATCGTCCACGATGTGGAAGCTGTAGCCGGTGGTCATGCTCACCGGGTCGCCAATCGTTCCCGGAACGGTCGACGGCGGGCACTCTTCGCACTCCTCCGCTGGCGGCCCCTCGATTGGGCAACGTTGGGTTGAGAAAGAACGAGCTGCACTGCGAGAGCGATGGAAGTCACCACGGGAGCACCCCTGCGTCGGTAAAGGTTTCAGCTTCGGAATCTTCAGGCGCGCAAAACCATGCGTCGTCCGTTGGGTAAACCTGCACACAGCCCATTCCCTGAGGACACCCTCTCCTCGGCGAGCACGGCCGGCTGCAGACGCGAGCGCGGCCACGGCGGCCCAGAATGCACACACCATCAGCACAGACAGCGCGGCCGAGATCGTCACAGCTCGCGCCGATCTCTCGCAGTGGTTGCGTTGTCGTAAGCGGGTCGCGCTTCTCACTCACTTGTCGAGCGACCGGCGCGTTCTCCGAACTCGAGCACGCTGTGAGTACTGCGAATGTGAGCAATAGGGCTTTTCGTTTCATGGCGTGAGGAACAGCAGACGGGTCCGACAAGTCCGGAGAACCCGAATGATCTCAATGCCTTACTGAAACGACCCTGCTTACGGCCCCGTCACCAGACTCGAGATGTGGATCTTCACGAGCGGGTTCGTCGCCTCTGTGTAGACGACGACCGTCGGCTGACCGATCTCCTTCATCAGAACGACATCCCGAAACGCTGCGCTCGTGTCGTTCACCGCCTGAAACAACCGGCCCGCTGAATCGAGGCTTCCACCAACACTGGCCGTCGTGTTCGGCGGTGAAGCACCAAACGTCCCGCTCTTCGTCGCCACGCCCGCGAGATCGATGCGCCAGAGCTCGTCGACTCCGTTCGACCGCAAGGCCAACCAGAACCCATCGGGCGGTGACCACCGCGCAGCGAGCAACGTCATGGACGCAGGCAGTCCGGTGATCAGCCCGGTCGAAGGCAACTTCCAGTTGATGACCCGCGTTCTCGTGAGCGCCCACCCCGTCGCTCCGAACGCGAGGACCGTGTCGCTGCCAGCGTTGTGCGCGACGGCTCCATTCGAGAGTCGAAAGATTCCAGACGTCATCGAGCAGCGATGCAGGACCTCTCCATCGGCGGTGACGGCAAAGCCAGTCATGCGATCCGACGTCGGGCACTGCGTGGGAATCACGCGATCGTTCGCCAACGGATCCACCGGGTACGGAGTCGCCGCCGACGTCACCGCACACTCATCACAGCGGTACTCGCGGAGCAGCCACTCGAAGGTGTTGAAATAGAGCAGCGCTCCATCGGTCGGGCGCACCACCGCCGTGTCGTTCGCGAAGTAGCAATCGAACCCCGTCGACGCGACGTTCGGATTGAAGAGATCAGCGAGCGCGTCGCGGTAGCACGCACCTTCCTGGAGCGTTCCCGCGAGGTAGATGGCACCGGCATCGAGCGACGGCGCGATCGGTCCCGCATCGATGGCCCCGGCGTCGCGCACGCCCGCATCGACCCCTGCATCCGGGCGACCCGCATCTGGGATTCCTGCATCGGGCGCTCCCGCATCTGGCGTTCCCGCATCTGGCGCGCCTGCGTCGAAGCCCGCGTCGGAAAACCCAGCATCGCGCACGCCCGCGTCGATTCCCGCGTCCAACGACGGCGCTCGCAGCACGTGGACGACCGCGACGACCGGAAGGCTCTGCTGACCAGCGGCGAAGGCCTTCACCTCAATCACCCAGTCGCCGACCGCATCAGGCTCCAGCACGGCGGTGGCGCTCGCTGCGACCACTGTCGCGGCCGACCCCGCAGGCCTCGCCAACACTCGCCACGCGAACACGGCGCTGGTGTTCGACTTCGAAGCGTTCGC